>JAUXIJ010000018.1 GCA_030621085.1 Candidatus Cloacimonadota bacterium
ACCAGGAAAGAGTTCCAATAGGTAAAATTACTTCTTCTGAAAATGTGAAAACAGTAGTTCCTAAATTAATTCCTGTTTGAATCTCAATTGTATAATTTCCTACGTAATCTACTGGAGTATCTTCTGAAACGATCATCACCCAGTTTTCCAGAGTTCTTGTTTGTACTGTCGGGAACGGATATTCAAACATTGCTTCTGTTTCTTCAAAAACAAAAAACTCACTTTCGGACACGAAATTTATATTCAGATAATCTAATGTAAAATCACCGGTATTAATGAATTCATAGCTTAACTGTACATTGCTTCCTGGAAAAATATTTTCAGGATTCTCTACAAAATTTAAAGAAACTTCAGGAGCAAGGATCGTGAATATTATCGAGCTTTCGGTTACTAACTCACTATCATCATTATAGATGTTTTGAGTTACCGTAATCTCTTTTCCGGGTTCCATTTGATATGATTCTTCAATTGGAAGAATAAAACCGGTAACAGCATTTAAATCTATGTTTGAATTTGCTTCTACACTCGCTGTGTATGAAGTATTGGAAATTGATATTTCATCTTCATCGAATTCATACTCTACCGAAAAATTGAAATGTTCATTTGTAGGATTGTGCAAAATTGAACTTATCCAGAATGTCTGTTCTTGTGAAACTACAGTATTTCCTGAAATGTCTCCAACAAACGGTTCCGGTTGATATTCATTTAGATATATTTTTACAGTCTTGTAACCGTATTTGTACAAATATGCTGTTTCAGCCGAATTTGCTAATATTGCTTCTCCGTTAGTATTCGTCATTATTTGATCTTCACCTGCAGTTATTATTACATCTTCTATGGGAATTCCGCAGGAAGCTACAACGAAATGCAGATCTTCAGAAATTTCTATATAATAATCCAATTCCTCAGGATTTTCGTTGATCAAATTGAGATAGGAATCACCAACCTCATTCAATTGATAAGCGCACCATTTATAAATAGAAGTTCCACCAAAATATGGAATGAAAGGCAACTTTTGCAGTGCATTTGTCTCTGATATGACCATGATATCATACCAAAATATCTGTTTGAAGAATTCTTTTTGAAAGAATTCGGAAAAGCCGAATCCGGAAGCTGCCGGAGCTCCCCAACCATACCGGGAATTTCCAATGTAAGCCAATTGACCTTTATTCTCCGTCATTACCAAAGCCTCTCCAATTGAGCCATAATCTAAAGCTGCAGACCAGCAGCCGATAGAATAAAATATTCCACCGTACTCGTTTTCCAGGTTATCCAGGTTAGTTGTTCTTATGGAGCCGTCCTCCAATGACAATGATGTCTTTCCTGCGTGACCGGTGTGTTGAACAATGTTCATATTTTGGTTCAGCAAAGCATAGGCATTTTCCATTGTATTTTCGTCATCGTATAAAAGTGTGATGTCATAAAATTCAGGAAAATATTGCTCGTAAATATATTGCTGGCAAACTTCACTGTCCGAACCACTCCAAAGTTCCATCGAAAATCCACCGGCTTTGGTGTAATCTTCGTACTCACCCTTCTCGTAACTGATCAGACGCGAAATATAATCCGTAACTTCTTCTTGAGTATTTGCGGAAATTCTGCCCACAAAAACTTCGGGGAAAAAATCAACTTCGTCTTCTTCCTCGCCATAGATTTCATCACCGTCGGCATTCCAGTTACCATTCAAACAAGAATAATACATATCTGCTCTAATCTCGTTTACATCGTCGTATAAACCGTATTCGCAATCGAAGGCAAAAGCTGTTCTGCTTGGAATCAAATCCGTATCTGCTCCCAGCGTAACAAAGGAGATCGAATGCTCTTCGTACATACTGATTATGCAGTTTCTTATTTTTTCCTGCAGATCAAACCCTTGATAATTTTGTTCTATGTTTTCTATGGTTTCGATAAAAGTACCAACTCCTTGAATTCTGCGAAAATCCAAAAGCGTCTCGTATTCATCAGCAAAACTTTCAGGTGTGATAAGTAAATATTTGATATCAGTTGTCCTGGTATTGTATGAAATATTCAGAGATTTGAGAACTTGTTCGGAAGAGTAACTGCCGGGATAAAATTCATTTCCTGGATCATTTTCAAGTTCAATATCAAACGTAATCTCTTCATAGTAAGTGAGTTTATTTTGGGTTGGTCTGTAAATTCCGGAATAAAAAGAAATGTAACCAATATTTGTATTCCCGCATCGTCCCGATCCGAAATTGTATATAATGTTCTCCGGAAAAATGTCTTTCCGATATTGTTTTTGATTTACTGAGATAAATGGAACTTCACCCTTATAACTAAGCGGAACGTTTCTTTGAACGGGAATAATTTGTGAATTCAAGATAATATGATTTTCATTTCTTCCCTCGAAACTAACATTCAGTATTTTTTTATCTACAGGGATTTCAAAGAAAATTGATCTTACAGGAACTGCAGGTTCACCCTCATTTTGCGGGAAAAATGAATCTTCAACTGAAACTATTGTAAAACCTCTGTCTTCGGAAATTTCAGGATTTTTATTAACTATTGTAATTTCCAATCCAAATAATAATGTGTACAGCACAAGGCAACAAACAAATATAATCTTTTTCATTTCTTCCTCACTTTGTCATAAATTTATTCGGAAAATCATAAGTCAAGATTTACAGGGTTTTTTCTGTTTGTTGTTGAAATTGATCATGTTTCACAACATTAAAGTCGAAAATGTAGATTATATTCTTCTATCATATAAATATAGTTCTACAGTGCACGGGTTTTTCATATAGGGGAGAGCCGGGTTTGTATCATTTTCTTAAGTTAGTAGAATCTTGATTTTCAACGATCCAGCACTTGAATCGCAGCGAAAGCAGTGAGTGTGATTCGAAGGCTGGGGAGGAGAGGAGCAAGTCTGGGTACTGATAAATATTCTATCATCCGATTTTATCCGTCTTAATCAGCGGCTAATATTCTATTATCCTAATTGATCTGTTGCTGAAAATAAATTGACTCTAAAACAGCCAAAATTGTTAAGACATCTTATTGTAATAAATAAAAATGAGGAATAATGAGAAAAATTAAAAACATCGCCATCATAGCTCATGTAGACCACGGCAAAACCACACTGGTAGATGCAGCTTTAAAGCAGTCCGGGATCTTCAGAGAAAATCAGAACATTATCGAACGCGTAATGGATAGCAATGATCTGGAAAGAGAGCGAGGAATAACCATATTTTCAAAAAATGCATCTTTTACCTATAAAGATTATAAAATAAACTTGGTTGATACACCCGGGCATGCCGATTTTGGTGGTGAAGTTCAACGCATTATGAAAATGGTGGATGCTGTTTTGTTGTTGGTTGACGCTTTTGAAGGGCCGATGCCGCAAACAAAATATGTGCTGAAAAAATCTTTGGAATTAGGCTTAAACCCAATTGTGATTATCAATAAAATAGATAGACCCAATGTACGACCTGCCGATGTACTGGAAATGGTGTTCGACCTGTTCGTCGAATTAAATGCAAATGATGCTCAATTAGATTTCCCGGTTCTTTATGCATCAGGAAAAGATGGCTTTGCCAGGTATGAACTGGAAGATGACAATGATGACCTGATCCCTTTATTTGAAACTATCATCCACAAAGTGAAAGATTCAGAAGGCGATGAATCCAAACCTTTCCAAATGTTGATATCAGCTATCGAATATGATAATTATCTGGGAAAAATAGGAACGGGAAAAATAAAAAACGGAACGGTGAGCCAGGGTGAAGAGCTTGTATTATTGAAACGCGATGGCGAGAGATTACTTTATCGAATTACCAAAATTTTCCAATATGAAGGATTACAAAAAAAAGAAATAAAAAAAGCATGTGCCGGAGATATTGTTTCTTTAGCTGGCATGGAACGTGTCGATGTGGGTGAGACGGCAGCCTGCAAAGAAGATCCCAAACCACTTCCAATTATTGAGATCGATGCTCCTACACTCTCAATGACATTTAGGGTCAATGATTCCCCTTTTGCCGGGAAAGAAGGGAAATATGTAACTTCCAGAAATATCTGGGATAGATTACAAAAAGAACTTCAAACCAATGTGAGCATAGTGGTAGAAAGCACCGAGAACGGAGATGAGTTTGTTGTAAAAGGACGTGGCGAGCTTCAACTTTCTATTCTCATAGAGAACATGCGGCGTGAAGGTTTTGAATTCCAGGTTTCCAGACCCAAAGTTATTTATCGTCAGCTTGAGGGGAAACGTACCGAACCTATCGAACTTGCCATTATCGATGTTGCTGATGAATTTGTGGGAACGGTTATAGAAATGCTTGGCATAAGAAAAGGTGAAATGCTGAATATGACACAGGGTAATGATGGCTACACCCGCCTGGAGTATAAAGTTCCTGCTCGCGGTTTAATCGGTTTCAGGAACGAATTTCTAACCACAACTCGTGGAACGGGTATCATTAATCATAATTTTTATGAATATGAATATTACAAAGGTGATCTGGATAAGAAAAGCCGCGGTGTCCTCATTGCTATGGAAAATGGTACATCTACCGGATATTCGCTGTTCAATTTCCAGGCTCGTGGAATTTTATTCATAGAGCCAAATGTGAAAGTTTATGCTGGAATGATCGTTGGGGAGCATTCACGAGAAAACGATCTGGTGTTGAATGTGGTGAAAGGTAAGAAACTCACGAATGTTCGTGCTGCCGGTTCTGATGATGCCATTAAACTTGCGCCGCCAAGACAATTCAGCTTGGAACAAGCTCTTGAATATATTAATGATGATGAACTATTGGAAGTAACTCCCCTGAATATTAGAATGCGAAAGAAAATTCTCAATGAAACTGAACGAAAAAGAGAAATGAATCGATTGAGTAAATTACACTAGTGTTAAGTCAATCATTGAAAAGTGTATTTGATTTCCAGTTCAGTTTAGCTCACTTTTAGAAGAGGAGATTAAGAGGGGTTTATTTAAATTAGAAATAAAATACGTCATAACATTCTTTTCGTATGAAATAAGCATACAATTGTATGCAAAAAGGATACAATTCGTTAAACGGTATTCTAGTGAGGTTGAATAACTGTTACCATAGGGAAGAGACGGTTTTATAAAGTAACTTTACGAAACTTCTCACATAGAAATTCTTGAAAGTAAGTTTCGGAAAGTTTTTTACCTGAACGAAGAATAATTTGATTTATAAACTTCAAATCTCGAATATCTGGCTATTTTTCATTTCAAATGTGTTTCTACTCAACTTTTTCTTTTCGTTCGCCTGAGGTTGTATTTTGGAGCTCAAGATAAAATGATGAAGTAAAAACGCTTACAGAGTATTATAAACAGAGAAGAGAAATATCAAAAATAAATATTAAGTAAAATGACAAAATAACTAAACAATACTGCTTTCCCTAACCATATACCACGATAGAGGTTATGTTCAGTATCGCAAGTTTACATAATGTACATTATCAGAGGTAATGTATTTTGCAGGTTTTAACCCCTCTCCCGATATTTTTTCTGTAGAATGTAAAAAATCATAATTAGAAATACCAAAACTCCAAATATCGATTTTAAGATAAGGAAAAAGAAAAAAATGTGTTTTGATATTACTTAGTTATTTAAAATATTAAAAAATTGTCTTTGCGAATAATCTTACAAAGATAATCTTATGAAGCAATCTAATACATCAGAATATAAAGTGAAGAATAAGATTGCTTCGTTTGAAACAGCAAGTAGAAAAATAGCAAAGACATAATTTATCAGTGTTAATCAGCGGAAAAAGACAAAGAGAAAAACTCTGTGTCCTTTGAGTCTCTGTGGCAAAAGATCAATCTTCAAAGAAAGGATTCAATTCTTCCACTTCTTCTGCCTGAAGTATTTCAAATACCTCTTCCGAAGATTTGGCATGAATTATCTGGTCTTTGATATGCGGATGATGACCGAATATCTTGGCAATATTAGCCAGAACATGCAGATGGAGGTCATAATTCTTTCTGGGAGTTGACAATAAGAAAACAATGTTAACGGGCTTATCATCAATAGATTCAAACGGTATACCGGTCTTTGATATGCCGATAACACCCCGTATTTTGGGTCCACCTTCGACGATAGCATGAGGAATTGCAAGATTATAACCTATTCCAGTAGAGATCTCTTTTTCACGATTATAAATAGATTCTTTTAGTTCGGGTAGTGTTAACTCTATAATCTTGTGTGTTTTAAAGAGGAATTGAGCCATCTGGTCAAGAGCATCCCACTTATCTCTTGCATCAAGGTTTATTTTTATGAATTCTTCCTGCAGGAAATCCATCAGACGCACCCTGTTCTTATGTTCTTCACCGGATTTTTTTATTGCCAGACCCGTAAAAATAGGTCCCAGAAGCTCGTTTACAACAACCGCTGTTAAAACAATAGCTGTTATTTCTGTGGAATATATCCTGAGAAAAGCGTTGTTTTCTATTAATAACACCAAACCAATAGCCACACCGGCAATCGGATATAAAGAGATGCCTATCCATTTTTTAATTGTCTGGGTAGATCCTGCCAGATAAGCGCCTATCGTGGGGGCAAAGGTCTTCCCTATCAAACGGGAAATAATGAGTGCTATACCGGCTATTCCAGACATTTGTACTGCTTTCAGATCGAGATGGGTTCCGGCCAATACAAAGAAAAGAGTGAATACTTCGATCTCGATATCTTTGAAGGCGCCAAACAGTGTGGCTTTATATTTGGAATAATTTGTAATAACAATTCCTAATATCAAACTGGATAATATACCCGAAAGATGCAATAATTCAGATGTTCCCACTGTTATGACCACAGCCAGTATAACCGTTGCCAGAAATGATATCCGAATCTTCCTCTTCTCGGTGAAAAATATGAGTGCGAATCCTACTGCTCCACCAATGATGATAGATTCCAGAAGAAGTAACAACGGCTGTAAAAACGTATGTACAGCATCGAATTGATGAAATTCCGCTTTATAAAAAAGGAAATAATAAACACCGTAAAAAATCAGTATTGTTAGTACATTGTTCAAAGCAACTACAGCCAGGATTGTTTTGGTTAAAATGCCTTTCCCCCGCTTTTCCTGGATAATATGCAATGTAGAACCGGGAGCTGTGGTAATAGAAATAGCTGCGATAAGCAGGCTGATCTCGAATGATAAGTGGATGATATAATGTAAACTGCAAAACACCAGTATGGGAGTAATGACAACATCAGCTAAGGTTATTAGAGTAATTCTCCTACCCGCATTGTGAAGCTTCCTGAAATTAAGGTGACTGCCAATGGTAAGACCGATGAATCCCAATGCGAAGTTGGTAATTGCCCCAAAACCGGCAAAAGCGTCCGCTCTGAAGAGATTAATAACATATTTACCCAGTATTACACCACCGATGATTTGAGCTGTTACAACGGGGATATGGAGCTTTCGTGCTAATCTGGAGCAGATATACCCTACCACAAGTATAACAGCCAGCACAAGAAGTGGATTAGGGTTATTGATTAACGCTGTTTCATGAGCGATCCACGCTTGGAAATGTTGAATTATTCTATTCATGCCTTTTTCCTACTTAAGCATTAAGAAAATATATGTCATTCTGAGGACGATCTTACATAGACATTCGACGAAGAATCTGTCTGTGTAGAACATAGTCTTATTATAAATGGAAATCATTAATGGAAAAACAGGAAGAATTCTTCAGCCTTCGATAAAGCTATGGCGAGACAGGTCGGCTTGGCAAGCAGAATGACAAAAAAAATTCCATTTTTCATTTTACAATTTTTCCTTTCAACGTCCACCCCACCGCATCGGTGATCTTTACATTTACGAATGTACCAATAAGCGATTTATCACCTTTGAAGACCGTTATCTTGAAATCCCTGCTTTTTCCTGCCAGTTCATGAATTGATTTCTTACTGACTTTTTCGACATAGATTTCTTTAATTTTTCCGATCTGATCTTGATATTTTTTCAGGGTTATATCTTGTTGCAAATTAATTAGTTGCTGCAACCTATCTAAACGAGTTTCTTCAAGAATATGGTCATTGAATTCTGCAGCTTTTGTTCCTTCCCGTGGTGAATATTTAAAAGTAAATGCATAATCGAATTCTATTTTCTTCATCAGATCATAAGTTTGCTGGAATTGTGCTTGTGTCTCTCCGGGGAATCCTGCTATCACATCTGTGGTAATAGCTATATCCGGCATTGCTTTGCGGAGCTTTTGGACAATACTGTAATAATGTTTTGCTGTGTATCCTCTATTCATGCGGCTAAGTATCTCATCATCACCGGATTGCATTGCCAGATGCAGATGTTCGCATACTTTTTCGGAATTTGCCATGACTTCTATTACTTCATCTGAGAGATCTTTGGGATGAGAAGTAACAAACCTGATACGCTTGACGGTTTCAATTTTATTCACTCTTCGCAGCAGTTCTGCAAAATCAATGCCTTTATAATTGTATGAATTCACATTCTGACCCAGCAGAGTAACGTCTTTGAAACCCTGTTCCCCGGTTTTGTGAACATCATTAATAATGTCTTCTGCATTACGGCTGCGTTCTCTTCCACGCACGTAAGGAACAATGCAGTATGAACAGAAATTATTACAACCCCGCATAATGGTAACGAAGGCGTTTAATTTGCCTGTATGAATCGGATAGAGATCTTCATAAATTTCTTTGTTATTAACAACAGTATCCGATCTGAAACCGGGATTTTTAAAGAGATTCGTAATGATCTCGGGTAGTTTTTTATATCGATCCGTTCCCACTACAAAATCGATCTTTTCATTCTGCTCTTGAAGCTTCTTTCCTAGCCGTTGAGCCATGCAGCCGATCACACCGATCTTCAATTGTTTATTTGAATTCTTGCGGGATATCTCGTTGCTTATGCGCCCCATAACTCTATCTTCGGCATGTTGACGCACAGAGCAGGTATTAAAAATAATGATCTCTGCATCATCGATATTATCAACAATGGTGAAATCGTTTTGTTCCAGGATGGAAGCCACCAATTCGCTATCTGCCACATTCATCTGGCAGCCGTATGTTTCTATAAATACTTTCACAATCTTATAGAACGCAGATAACACAGATCCTGCGAATTATCACAGATTTTATCTTTTTATGTTTTTTCATTAAATTAGAATAGTAAGTTTTATCCGTATCTATCAGCTCGACCAACGTAATCTGTGTTCTATTCCTCATCTGTTTTTTTAAACTTTCTTTTGTTTGAAAAAATAACTCTTTTAAATTCCGGTTTCTTTCCAAAATTCAATAATAAACCAACTTCGATATTTGTTGCTTTCAAATAATTTATTAGCTGAAATTTATGTTCATCACAGAGTTTTTCAACAGCCTTGATCTCTATGATCACTTTTCTATTAATAATTAAATCTGCAAAATATTCTCCAACGATGTGTTCTTCGAAATATACTTTTATATTTTTCTGTTTCTCTACCGAAAATCCAAGTTGTTTCAATTTGATAATTAAAGAGTTTTCATATACTTTTTCTAAAAAACCGTAACCTAAAGTATTATAAACCTTAAAAAAAGCAGAAATTATTTTTTCAGTAATATCTCCATGAAGCATATCATCTCCTGTTTATGGAACGCGGATATTGCAAATCACAAATTTTATCTTTTCGCGTTTTTAAAATTAAATATCAAGTTTTATCTGTGACTATCCGTTTCATCTGTGTTATCCGTGTTCTATTCTTAATCTATTTCCTTCTTCTTTCACCCAGCAGCACAATATCTCTGAGGGCTTCTTCGTTTTTGGCAGCAAGCCATTTCTTCTCGAAGTTTGGATTCTGTACTATCTGGGCAATTGCAGCCAATGCCTGCAGGTGGAAATTCCGTTCGTCTCTGGTGCCATAAATAACGAATACGATCTGGATATTCGGTGCATCATCAGAGAAATAAATACCTTCTTTGCATCTTGCCAGCAGGATATTGAATTTCTTTTCACCTTCGATAATAATATGTGGAATTGCTAGATTCTCTGTTAGAACAGTGGAACTTTCCATTTCCCTTTCCACCAGTTTGTTGAAAAAATATTTATTTTTTTTATTAATAGATGTGCTCACTTTTTCTGAAATTATATTGAAGAATTCTTCTTTTGTAACGGATTTCTTTATATCCAGTATAATAGAATTTTCTATTAAATTATCAAAACGGTCTTTATGAATACTATCCCGTTCACGAATGATCTCTTTCAGTTCTGTTTCCAGTGAAGTTGTTGGCAACTCTTTTGCTTTTACCCTTTGCACAATGTGCAATAGCGCTGATTCTTTATTGGAACGGATGCGCCCGTAAAACCAGTACCAGAGGATCCCAAACAAAATAAAAACTCCTGTAATGATCAATGGTCCCTTTCCCATTTCAAATATCAGGAATATATAGGCTACGATGGCAAAAACCTGCCCCCAGGGATATAAAGGTGTTTTGAATTTCGGTCTGTAATTTTGAATGCCGCTTTCACGCATGATGATAACAGAGATATTAACGAACATAAAAAGCAGTATCTTCATTGTAGAGGCTGTTTTAACAAGGGTTTCAATAGGTAGGAAAATGACTGCGATCATAAAAATGCTGGTAAAAACTATCGAATTGTGAGGAGTATTATGCTTTTTTCCTACTTTGCTGAAAAAGGAAGGAAGAAGATGATCTTTGCTCATTGCCATAGGATTGCGTGAAGCTGCCAGAATTCCTGCATTAGCTGTAGAAAAGAAGGCTAAAAGTGCTGCTAGAGAAAGAATAATAATTCCCGTGCTGCCCATTATTACACCTGCTCCGTCACTTATCGGTGTAAGTGTGTATTGTTTGGAGCCGGGCAATAAAAGACCGTCCCCTAAAATTCCCACTGTAACAAAAACAACCACTACATAAAACAAAGTAACAATGCAGAAGGCTGCTATCATACCCAGCGGTAAATTACGTGAGGGATTTTTTACTTCTTCAGCCACACTTGCTACTTTTGTTAAACCACCATAAGATACAAATATCATTCCTGCCGTCATGAAAAGAGTTTTCATGTTTCCTTTCATAAAGACATCGAAATTATGATTATCTACTTTTGGAATTCCTCTTAATACATACCATGTTAAAATAGCCAGTAAGGCCAATACCATTATTATTTGCAAACGTCCGGTATGTTTAGTGCCGATTAGGTTTATTATCATAAAAATAATACAGAAAGTGGAAGCTATAAGCTTTATCTGGAAGATCGAGATATCCGGAAAGATAATAGAAGCAAAAGCTCCTATTCCAACTAAGGCAAAGGCACTTTTGAAAGCTAATGAAAACCAGGCGGAGATTCCGGCTAAAGTTCCAAAACCTGCTCCCATGCTGCGGTTAATAAAGAAATAAGCTCCTCCGGATTTTGGCATTGCGGTAGCCAGTTCAGCTTTACTGAGCATACTGGGCAAAACCAGAATTCCTGCCAGCAGGTAGGCAACCACGATCGCAGGACCTGATTTATAATAAGCAAGTCCGGGTAGAATGAATATACCCGAACTGATCATTGCACCCGATGCAATACAGAATACGTCTAATACACCTAATTCACGTTTTAGTTTAGACATAACAATTTCCTTCTTTAGCCACTGAATTTCACTGACTTATACAGATTTTATTGACATGTGTTTTTTGATACATAAATTAGAAAAGAATATTCTTTCTGCGATTATCCGTTCGATCATCGTCATCAGTGTTCTATTCCTATGATATTTCACTTCCTTCTTTAACATTTTTATGCGGAACAAGAACCGAAAAATTTCCATCATCTTCTGCTGCCAGTACCATTGCTTGTGATTCCACTCCCATAACCTTTCGCGGTTTCAGGTTGATGAGCATTGCTACTTTTTTCCCGATCAATTCTTCCGGATCATAAGATTCGGAAATTCCAGCAACCACACTGCGCTCTTCCCCACCGATGTCTACTTTGAGTTTAAGAAGTTTATTAGATTTGGGAATATTCTCTGATTCAAGTATTTTTACAATCCTCATTTCCAGTTTTTCAAAATCCTCAAAAGTTATTTCCGGTTTATGTTCCATCTTTTCTTTCTCCTTAATTTGTGTTGCTTTTAGCAACTCAAGCTGTTTTTCTATTTCCGCATCTTCGATTTTCTTAAACAAAGGAGATACTTCTCCAATCTCGAAATTTTCGTGAATTTGCTTAATATCTTCCCATTTAAAATCTTCAGATAAATTCATCATTTTTCTTAATTCTTTCATTGCTTTGGGAATGATTGGAGAGAATGCGATTGAGATCATTCGAAGCAATTCTGTACACACATAAAGTGTTTCTTCTGCTGTATCTTTATTTGTTTTAATTTTGTTCCAGGGTTGAGTTTCATCGAAATATTTATTTCCTGATCTTGCAATATCCATCACAATTTTTGTTGCTTTCCTAACCTGATAATTATTGAAACTCTTGTCTGTGAATTCAACTAATTTGTAAGATTCTTTCAATGTTTTATCAGATAATTTTGAATGTTTTTCTGGTCTTCTGATCTTTCCATCAAAGTACTTTTTGGCAAAGACGAAAGTCCTGTTCGCAAGATTTCCCAGAACATTGCTCAGATCATTGTTTATCTTATTCTGAAAATCCTTCCAGTAGAAGTCGCTGTCTTTGGTTTCCGGTGCATTGGCAGCCAGATAATAACGTAGATATTCCCCATCAAAATATTTCATATAATCTTCTACCCATACCGTCCAGTTCTTGCTTGTAGACATCTTCTGCCCTTCTAGATTCAGAAATTCATTAGCAGGAACGTCATATGGAAGAACGTATTTATCTTTCTGTTTGGAAAGCATTGCCGGCCAGATTATGGTGTGAAAAGGAATGTTGTCTTTTCCTAGAAAATGAATGAGTTTTGTTTCCGGATTTAACCAGTATTCTTTCCAGAGATCAGGTTTTCCTTGTTTCTTAGCCCATTCCATTGTAGAGGAAATGTAACCAATGGGCGCATCAAACCACACATAAAGAACTTTCCCCTCTGTATTCTCTAATGGTATTGGTATTCCCCAGTCAAGATCACGTGTAATTGCCCTTTCGATAAGTCCTTCATTCAACCAGCTCATAATGAAATTAAGTACATTATCTTTCCAGTATTTTTTGGTTTGAAACCATTCTCTGAGTTGTTTTTCAAATTTTGGGAGATCAATATACCAGTGTGTTGTTTCTTTAATAACAGGTTTTTCACCGGATAATTTACTTTTAGGGTCGATCAAATTAATAGAGTCAATAAGTTTTCCACAGCTATCACACTGATCGCCACGTGCACCTTCCGATTTACAATGAGGGCAAATCCCTTCCACATAACGGTCTGCCAGAAAACGTTTATGTTTTTCATCATAGAACTGATGTAATGCTTTTTTTGTTACATATCCAGCTTCCAGCAGATTTGTAAAGAAATCCTGTGATATCTTTATATGTTCCGGTCTGGATGTTCCGGAAAAATTATCTAATTCTATATTTAGACCATCCAGATCTTTTTTCATGCTTTTATTATAACGTTCGGCAATAATTCTTGGTTCAACACCTTCTTCTTCAGCTTTTATAGAGATAGGAGTTCCGTAATCATCTGTACCTCCGATATAGATCACATCTTTTCCTTTCAGTTTGCAATAGCGCACAAAAATGTCTGCATTCAGATATGAACCCGCTACATGACCAATATGAAGAGGACCATTTGCGTAAGTTAATGCGCTTGTTACTAATATTTTTTCCAAATTTAGCTCCTTAAATGCAATTTTCAAAAAATCACTCTTTTCTTTTTAGAAATTAACTTATAATAGTGTCAAGTAGATTTAATAAATCAAAGGATTTGTTATGTATTTATCTTCTCCAGGTTTTTCTTAGCATATTCAAAGTTCGGATCGATCTTCAAGCATCTTTCCAAAAGCTTTCTGGCTTTGTCTTTATCGCCTTCTTCAATGTAAATGGAAGCAAGATTATTCATGCTTTTTAGTTCTTTCGGATTTTGTTTAATGATTTCCAGGTAGATCGTTTTTGCCTTTTCAGATTGGTTATTCTGCAACAGGATAGTAGCATATAAACCTTTTGCCTCAGTAAAATCCGGATCGATCTCGACTGCATTAAAAAGATGTTGTTCAGCCTTCTTGTTATTTCTGCTGAAAGAGTAATGTAATCCCCAATAATATTGGAAATCGGCAGAATCTACATAGATGTCGGAATACTTTTTTAAAAGTTCATACACATTGCCGAGTTGGTTTTTGGAAAGCAGCACTGCAACTTGCTGAATAGCTTCTTTCTCACTATTATATAGTTCCGGTTTACCGAATATTTTTGAAACTATTTTCCAGTTATTATTGAGCTTTTTTAAATTTAAGGTTAGTTCATATTTTCTATTAATCTCAAAGTATACTAAAGCCTGGTCATTCTGCTTTGTAGATGCTGAAGAGATAAGATCGAATTCTGTCATTTTAGAAAGGATTCTGCTGCTGCTAAGCCGCTGAATGTAATTCGTTAGATATTCTTTATTTTTATATAATGCAAAATTTAGCAGGAAATTTGTAGAGTTCTCCCATTCATGGATTACGATCATTGTAAGAAATTCCATAGCGGTATCTTCAAATGTTTTTTTGTGAGTATTTACTTTAAGATCGTCGAGCGAAAGCCTTTCTTTTAAATAAGAAAGAGGTACAAGCGAATGCGCTTTAAATTGATTTAAAAAAGAAATGATTTTCTTCTTTCCGTTTTCAGTTTCTATCATCTGAAAAGGGATCTGATCATTAAAAACTTTCTGAGGTGTCGAGATCCATTTATCAATCTGTTTCTTTAAGAGATCGATGTACTCCATTTGAGAATCTGCTTTGGTTTTGATCTGGAAACTATCTTGCTGCTTAAGTTTATAGTTGCATTCTTCGGGACATTTTAGGTCAACACGAAGTTTATTACAGTCATGCCAGCAGATGTTATTGGCTATGCGCAGACAGAAACGGTGACCGCGTTTTTCTTTACATATTTTGCATCTATCTGTTTTGAAGAAACTCATTAGTTTTCCTCCAGTAAAGTCATTCCCGAGACATCGGGAATCCATGAATAATTTTTCTAATTTGTAGATTCCCACCTACGTGGGAAGGATACGTTTTTTTCATTAAATTTCAATAACAGTTTTATCATCTGCGGTTATCTGTTTCATCTGTGTTATCCGTGTTCTATTAACAAGGTGTCGGTGGCATATTCCGCTTAAATTCAGACATTTGGATCATTCTTTTCACTTTATCTACTTTTTCTTTGGAAAATGCTGCAATTAGATCCTCATATTCCATTTTTTGGTCTAACATTTGGTATAAAATTTCATCCAATTCTTTGTAAGTGATACCCATTTCATCTTCATCGGTTTGATCTTCCCACAGATCTGCCGTAGGTTTTTTAATTATGATAGAATCAGGTAAATTCAGGGTTTTCGCAAGTTCCAAAACTTCAGTTTTATAAAGATGTCCGATAGGTTCGAATGCACAAGCGCTGTCACCGTATTGAGTGCAATATCCCACCATTATTTCTGACCTGTTTCCCGTTCCTGCCACCAGCGCTTTATATTTTGCGGAGAGGTCATAAAGTACACACATACGTTCTCTTGCAATGCGATTTCCTTTTCTCAAAATATCTGCATCAGTTGCATAATTGTCGAAATATGCATCCACCATAGGTGAAATATCTACAATTTCATATTTAATCCCAAGTTGCTCTGCTACATGTTTTGCATGTTCAAGACTATCATGATGGCTCTTCCAGTATGGCAGCATAACACCCAAAACGTTTTCTTTCCCAATAGATTTTACGCACAATGCTGCAGTTACCGAAGAATCGATTCCGCCGGAAAGTCCTACAATAAGCTTTGTAAATCCGGCTTTATTCAATTGCTGTTTAATAAATTCCGTGATCTTTTCGATCTCATTCTGATAATTCAATTTCCGCATTTCTCTCTCCTGACTCAACGAATACCAAGCAACAGCAAATAAGTTTTAATTGCATTCAAGGTCAAGCAAATATTTTAAAACTGAATACATATCATAACCATGAAGCAGACTTCCCAAAAACTGCTTGACATCAATAAATCTAATAAACTTTTCGATACATAAATGATATAATTTAATAAAAAAATAGATATGAATGGTTAAAATTCCGTTCATATACAGGAGGCAGGTTAATGACGAATGTTCTGGAAATGAAAAAAGCTCACAAAGTCCTTGCCCTGATGGATTATATTCCATCACCCGCCCAGAAAGGTTATACAAATAAAACTTTGTATGTAAATCTTTCGGATAACTCGATCAAAAGCAAACCGGTTACACAGCAAATGAAAGATCTATTTATAGGTGGGAAAGGCTTTGGACTCTGGCTTTTGTGGAAAGCTGTGAATGAAAACACAAAATGGGACAGTCCGGAAAATGAGATTGTGATCTCAAGCGGTCCACTTGGTGGAACCAGTTCTTTTCCCGGTGCCGGTAAATCACTGGTGGTATCCATCTCCCCTACTACAGGAAGCATTATAGACAGTAACGTTGGTGGTCATTTTGGACCACTCCTTAAATTCGCAGGATGGGATGCAATCGAACTGCAGGGAAAAGCAGATAAAGATGTAATAGTTTTCATCGATGCTATCAATAAAAAAGTAACAATTGAAGAAGCTCCGCTTGAAGCTGTAGATGCTCACGTTGTATCCGAGCAGTTCACCGAAATGTATGCAGATTCCGAAGAAGAAAAACAAAACATCTCTGTTGTATCTGCCGGTGTTGGATCAGACCATGTTCTCATCGGCTGCCTGAATTTTTCCTGGTGGGATTGGAGAAGACAGGGAACGCGCATCAAACAAGCCGGTCGCGGTGGTATCGGCTCTGTTTTCCGTAATAAAAAAATTAAAGCACTCATCGTGAAAACTTCCAATATGAGACCCAAATGGACTATCCAACAACGTCAACCTGAACCGGTGAAAGGAGTTTAACATGCAAAATATCGATAAAATTATAGATAAATGGAATGCAGATCCCGATTATGTCATCGAGATGATGCAGGATGTCCAGGACGAATTAAGACATACTCCCAGAGAAGCTCTAGAACAGATAACAAAGCAAACCAAAGTTCCGCTGGCAAGATTATATCATATCGCAACATTTTATAAGTCATTCAGTTTAACTCCTCGAGGAGAATATGAAATCCAGGTTTGTGTAGGAACAGCCTGCCATGTAAAAGGAGCTCCATTGATTGTTGATGCATTTTCACGGGAATTGAAAATAAAATCAGGTGAAACAACTGCTGATGGATTATTCACTCTTGAAGGCGTTAGATGCCTGGGTTGCTGTAGTTTAGCCCCCGTTGTTATGATCGGAGATGATTTATACTCTAATGTTAAAACTGTAGATGTTCCAGAATTGATTTTAAAATATAGGAAGGAGGAAAAATGAAGAAATTAACTCCTGACCAAATAGAAATAATTCAAGATAAAAGGATAAATGAATTAAGGAAATACAAAGCATCATTAATGGTTTGTGCAGGAACCGGATGTGTTTCTGCTGGTTCTTTGACTTTGAAGGAATTACTTGATAATAAATTGAAGAAAAAAGGTCTACAGGACAAATATCTTGTTGTTCCTACCGGATGTAATGGTTTTTGTGCTCAAGGTCCAATACTTGTCATTCAGCCTCAAGGGATATTTTATCAAAAAGTATCATCTGAAGATATTACGGATATTATTGAAAGTCTTGAAAATGGAACTTATGTAGAAAGACTCCTTTATAAAGATAAAGAATCTGAGATTTCGATTCCGAAAATGGAAAATATAAAATTCTTTGGCAAACAGAAACTTATCGCACTTCGTAATAAAGGTATTATCAATCCGGAAAATATTGATGATTCAATTGCCAGGGGAGCTTATTTATCTCTGGCAAAGGTTTTACATCAAATGACACAAGAGGAGATTATTGAGGAAGTAAAAAAATCCGAATTGAGGGGACGCGGTGGAGGTGGATTTCTAACCGGTTTAAAATGGGAAGTTTCTTATAAAACAGGAAAGGATAGAAACAAAACTCCGTATATCATCTGTAATGCTGATGAAGGAGACCCAGGAGCTTTTATGGATAGAAGCATTGTGGAAGCAGACCCACATGCAGTTATTGAAGGAATGACAATCGGAGCCAGGGCAATAGGAGCATCAGAAGGCTTTGTTTATATTAGAAAAGAATATCCGCTGGCTTTAAAACGGCTTCGAATAGCGATCAAGCAGGCAAAAGATTATGGACTACTCGGTGAAAACATTTTAAATTCAGGATTTAATTTTGAGACTCATATTCATCGTGGGGCTGGTGCTTTTGTTTGTGGAGAATCAACCGCTCTTATTGCATCGATTGGTGGAAAAGCAGGCGAGCCGATAGCTTCCTATATTTATCCTGCTGAAACCGGTTTCAGGAATAACCCGACTATTGTGAATAATGTGGAAACCTGGGCAAATATTCCGGTAATTATTGAAAAAGGAGCAGATTGGTTCGCATCGATTGGAAGTATTGAAGGTTCTAAAAAAAGCACAGGAACTAAAGTATTCTCACTTGTTGGAGATATTGAGAATACAGGTTTAGTTGAAGTTCCAATGGGAATTACTCTTCGAGAAATTATTTATGATATTGGAGGTGGAATTCCAAATGGAAGAGACTTTAAAGCAATACAGACAGGAGGACCTTCCGGAGGTTGTCTTCCCAAAATTCATCTTGATCTGCGAATTGATTTTGATACACTTACAGAAGCAGGTTCCATGATGGGTTCAGGTGGTTTGATCGTGATGGATGATAAAACCTGTATGGTTGATATTGCTAAATATTTCATCGACTTTCTAAAAGATGAATCTTGTGGAAAATGCACACCTTGTCGTGAAGGATTGATAAATCTTTCTAATATTTTGACAAGAATCACAAAAGGTGAAGGCAAAGAAAATGATATTGAACTGATGAAAGAAATTGCAGAAACAATGGAATTAGCTTCATTGTGTGCATTAGGTCAAACTGCTGCAAATCCGGTATTAAGTACAATCAAGTATTTTCGTGATGAATATGAAGCTCACATAAAAGATAAAAAATGTCCGGCTGGTGTTTGCAAAGAACTGATCAAGTATAAAATAAATGATAATTGTACGGGCTGTACGATCTGTGCAAAGAACTGTCCTGTTGATGCCATTTCCGGGAAACCGAAAGAAATGCACTTCATAGATCAGGCAAAATGCATCAAATGTGATATTTGTAATGAAGTTTGTAACTTCGAAGCCATCACGGTGGAATAGGAGGAAATGATGAAAGATATAATTATAGATGGAAAGAAAATCTCTGTAAAAGAAGAAACAACTATCCTGGATGCAGCAAAAGAATTGAATATCGAGATACCTGCTCTTTGTCATCGTCCCACCGTGGAAGCTTATGGTGCCTGCCGTCTTTGTGTGGTTGATGTAAATGATGGACGAAAAACCCGCATGGTAACTTCCTGTAATTATCCCATCAGGAAATCCATCGAAGTTAATACACAATCCGAAAGAGTTCGTAAAACACGTGGAATGCTGCTGGAAATGATGCTTTCCCGCTGGCCGAACGTGGACGTGATAAAACAATTTGCTGCAGAATATAAAGTTACCAAACCTCGTTTTATTCATCCGCTGGTGGATTATTCATCAAATGCCTGCATTCTTTGTGGATTATGTGTGAATGCCTGCAGTGAGATCATGTGGGAAGATATTATCGGATTTGCTGGCAGAGGTGAAAGCAGAAGAGTGGTAATGCCATTTGAGAAACATTACGATGCCTGTGTGGGATGCAGCACCTGTGCAAACATCTGCCCCACCGGAGCTATCAAAATGATAGATGACCCGAATCAACCGGCAGATTCCAAACGAATAATGAAATACGGTTCTAAAATAGCTGACGAAATGGTTCTTATGGATGAAGAACAATGCGATATGAGAGGTGTGGGAACAGCTCATCTGGCTCAAATAATGAACGATTATGACTTGTTTCCAACCTGCAATTATAAATTCGGTTCTCATAAAGATGCAGGTGGACTTCATTCCGATGTATTCAAGCAAAAATATATTACTCAGGGACTTCCGGATGGATGCTGGCTGGGTTGTTCGATGTCATGTGCAAAAACTGTTGAAGGCTACGAACTTAAAACAGGTCCTTACAAAGGTGATAAAGTCCTGATCGATGGACCGGAATATGAAACAATTGCCGGATGCGGAGCGAATATGGGAATATTCAATCCGGAATTTGTATTGGAAGCCAATTTCTACTGTGACACTTACGGCATCGATACGATCTCATTTGGCACAGGTATGGCTTTTGCTATGGAGTGTTATGAAAATGGCATCCTGAACAAAGAGCGAACAGGCGGCATGGAATTTAATTTTGGCAATGAAGAAGTTGGTTTGGAAGCACTTCACCAGATGGGACGAGGAGAAGGATTCGGTGTTATCGTGGGACAGGGAATCCGCAGAATGAAGCAGATTTTTGCAGAAAAATTTGATCTTACAAAAAAACAAATTAAATTCATGCAGGATATTGGCATGGAAGCAAAAGGTATGGAATATTCCGAATATGTTACCAAAGAATCTCTGGCAATGCAGGGTGGATACGGACTTGCTCTCAAAGGCGCTCAACACGACGAAGCCTGGCTTATCTTTATGGATATGGTAAATAATCAGATCCCAACATTTGAAGATAAAGCAGAAGCGTTGCACTACTTCCCAATGTTTCGTACATGGTTCGGTTTAATGGGGCTTTGCAAACTTCCCTGGAACGATGTGGAACCTGCAGATAATGCAGAAACAGATGAACCTGCAAAAGTTCCGGGACACGTGGAAGGTTATGTGAACTTCTTCTCCGCAATGACCGGCAAAGAAATTGATAAACACGAACTTATCCTGCAATCTGAAAGAGTTTATAACTTCCAAAGAGTTTTCAACTATAGATTGGGATTTGGAACTCGTGAACACGATTCGATCCCCTATCGGTCGGCAGGTCCCGTAACTATCGAAGAATACGAATCCCGTGCAGAACGTTATGATAAACAGCTTGTAGAAAAATGGGATTACGATATAAAAGGAAAAACTTCCGAAGAAAAACGTGACTACCTGCGCAAGATGCGAGAAGCAGATTATCAGAAACTCTGCGATGCTGTTTACAAACGAAGAGGTTGGAACGAAAATGGCATTCCTACAATTCAAAAGATGAAGGAGTTAAAAATGGATTTGCCGGAAGTATTGGCAGTCCTGAAGAAAAATAATTAGAGTAAAAAAATGTTGAAAGATGAATTCTTTTCCAAACACGATCCGGGGATAATATCGGCGTTGCGCTCTGCAGTGGTTGGAATTGCGGGAGCAGGTGGACTTGGCTCCAGTGTTGCAGTTTCACTTGCCAGAGCAGGAATAGGAAAACTCATCATCGCTGATTTCGACAAGATAGAACCTTCCAACCTGAATAGACAACAGTATTTTATAAATCAGATAGGAATGCCTAAAGTGATAGCACTTCTGGAAAATTTGAAGCAGATAAATCCATTCTCAGATTACCAGATGCACGAGATCAAACTCGACGAGAAGAACATTCCCATCATTTTTAAAGATGTTGATATTCTGGTGGAAGCTTTTGACAAAGCAGAAATGAAAGAAATGCTCATCGAAATCTGGCTTTCCCATTTCCCACAAAAACCGATCATCACCGGGCTGGGAGTTGCAGGATATGGTAAAAACGAATTAATTCATACAAAGAAGATAGATAACCTGTACATCTGCGGTGACGAACAAACCGAACTGCAGGAAGGCATCTCCCCTATGGCTCCACGGGTTGGAATAGTTGCCAATATGCAGGCAAATTTGGTATTAGAATTACTTTTGAAGGATGTATGAAAACAATATCTGTTAATGGTAATTCGCTTAAGTGGGAACAGAATATGACTATCAATGTAATTATTGGAAAAATGAATTACACATTTAAAATGCTGGTAGTAAAAGTTAATGGTGAACTTATAAAAAAAACAGAATATGACATGATAATCATTCCTGCAGCTGCTGATGTAAGAATTATTCATTTAATAAGCGGTGGATAAAGAATAAGAGGAGATTGATATGCGAATAGTATTGTTGGTTCTATTATTAGTTTTTATCGGGTGCACTTCAACAAAGCTTGTTAAAGATTTCGAAGAACAGGAAGTACCGGAGTCTATACAGGCTTTGGATGATTTTGAACACGAAACAGAAGATACTTTAATTGTGAGAAAAAGCGGCAGAGGTAAATTAGCTTATGCCAGAAATATTATGAAAATGGGCGATTATGAGGCAGCCATCGAAACCTATGAGCAGGTATATATTGATAGTTTATACGAGCCTGGACACCGTGCAGAAGCATTATACCGTTTAGGTAGGATATTTGAAAGCTCTATTTATGATAACAGAAATTATGAAAAAGCTATATATTACTATAAAATTATCATTAAAGAATTTCCTATTTCAGAATTCAGATTAGACGCATTCAGCCACTCCGAAGCACTTAAAACGAAACTTGAAGAAGATGAATAATTAAAAAAAACATTTAAGGAGAAAAAATATGTTCGATGTAAATGAATATTTTGAGGGCAAAGTAAAATCAATTGCTTTTGAAGATTCCATAAGTGAAGCTACAATTGGTGTAATGGCTGCTGGTAATTACGAATTCGGTACCAGCACGAAAGAGGTTATGACGGTAATCAGTGGTCAATTGAAAATCAAACTTCCAGACAGTGAGGAATGGAAAACTTACAATGAATTTGAAACATTTGAGATAAAGGCAAATGTCACCTTCCTGGTAGAAGTATTGGAAGATTCTACTTATATTTGCCGTTACTATTAATAAATGGAGATAAGTTAATATGAAAAAATATTCAATAATAGGCATGCTCATTCTGATATTGGTTGCGAATATCGTTTCTCAGACTAATGAACAAAAACTCGAGAAATTTGAAGGGAAGCTGAAACAGATCGCTGATGAATGGTATTTGAATACAGGTGAAGATTTCTTCAAGCTTGGTATAGCTCCCGAAGATTTCTTAAAAGAAAAAAAAATTGTTTTAGAATCTAAAACTGATTTTTCCTGCAAAGGGATTCTGGATGGAGAAGAAATAATTATCCATCACATTGTCATTGATGATGATGTTATTGCAATTCGAAATGAAGAAGGAAAGCCCCTCTGGAATACGGAAACGGATAAAGATATCTATGTTGTAGATGCCGATAAATGTGTCGGTTGCCGGCTCTGTGTTAGACCATGCCCTGCCGATGCAATCCGCATGATCAATGGCATTGCCGTTATTGATGTGAACAAGTGCACAGCGTGTGGTATCTGCATAGAAGGTAATAGCAAGAGTTATAAGGGTTGTCCGGTAGATGCTATTTTCATAAAAAAATAATCCTTTTGATAAAAAACACATAAGCGGTTTATCAAAATTATAATACATCTCTTCAGATACTATTTGCAGAAAAGCACATTAAAATATTACTGAATAATAAGATACAATCGGTTTATCCGTATGGCATACAGGTTGCATTAATTAATCGGCAAATGGAGGTATAAAATGAAAAAAAGCATGATTCTCATTCTAACATTTCTACTGATCGGGGTAATTCTTTTTGCCCAAGAAGTAGAAGTAACAGTTTATGAAGTGAACCAAACAATCGATGAAGCAATGGAAGAAGTAAATGAAGCTCTTGAGGAAATTGAATCTATCAAGGGTATCAAACCTATTGTAATAAATATTAATAGGACTTCTTCCAATACTCCCAAAATGGGGGTATATCTTACAGATCTGGATTTTGAAGATGCATATCAAATGCATTATCCGTATTGTTACGGTGTTCTGGTAAAAGGTATTGTCCCTGGTGGTCCTTCGCAGAAAGCCGGTATTATCAGTGGTGATATTATCATGGAATTCGATGGCAAAAAAGCCCGATTTGAAGAACATCTTGTTAAATTGATCCAGAGCAAGAGCTTAGGTGATGAGGTTGAAGTTAAGTTATTCCGTGATGAAGAAGTTCTCCTTACAAAATTAACGCTTTCTACATTAACACCAAAAGACAAAGACATTATAATAACCAAAGATGGAAAGAAAAAGAAGAAACTCTCCGTAGGTTTTGGTGGTGGAAGCTGGATCCCCGTTTGGTATGTTGCAAAAGATGAATTCAAAGATATTAATTTTGTACTGGATGAATATGGCTTTAATGGTTTGGATGAAAAGGGTATCTTCATGAATGGCGGCGGTGGAAAAGGTAATGTTGGAAAAGGCTGGTTCCTGGGTGGTATGGGTGCCGGATATTCTATCGACAGGAAAAAAGGGCATTTGATAGACGACAGTTTAAATGTTACAAGAAGAATGTATTACAGCAATGGTTTTGGCGGAGTAACATTAGATAAAAGATTTGCAGTTTCCAAAAAAATAATTACTTCTCTGGGCTTTATGCTCGGTTGGGGTGGTCATACACTGGAAGTATCTCAAACTGATGGCAATTATGACTGGTTCTCTCTTAATAATGATATGGATGCTTCTGCTAATAATTTCATAGAGATGAAGAGAAGTTACATAATATTCCAACCAAAAGCAATGTTAATGGTAAGGATTATCGATTGGCTTGGTATAAGAGCGGAAGCAGGTTATTTTTTAAGTCATTCATTTACTTCGGGGTGGGAATCTGTTTCCTGTGGAGATGATTTTGAAATAGCTAATTCTCCCGATACTTCATATGATGGTTATACAATATCGATTGGTCCGTGGTTTGGATTTTAAGATTGACATCTGATATATAATTATAGTCTCTGGCAGAGTGAAATCTGTCAGAGATTTTTTTATTAGGAAAAGGTATGTTTCAAGCGTTGTCGAGTAAAATAATAACAGGTTTTATTTCGTTGAGTATGATGCTTTTGTCTTCATATGAAGGAAATCATGCCAGATTTTCAGATATTAACTATTCTTTCCTTGGAGATAAAATTTTCATCACTGTACAGCTTGAAGGAGCCTTTGAAAATGATTTCGAAGAGATCTTTAAATCCGGGCAGCAGATTGATATTTATTTTAATATTGAATTTAAAAACGGGTCAAATGTAATATTTAGTGATGAATTTGTGCATTCGGTTATTTTCGATCCCCTCTCTCAATTTTTCAATATTACACTTGAAGAACAAAAAGAAAATTTCACTACAGACTCCTATCAACAACTTATAGAAAAAATATCACATATCGAATATGCTTATGAGAATAATGAATTGGACAATGTAGTTGTTTCGCTTGAATCATCATTAAAAAAGATAAGGCTTCAATCAACGAAAAAGAAATACGATTTGATGATGCTCTGGAATTTCAAAAAACCAAAGACTGAAAAACATTGCCGGAAAGCTGATCATGAATCTTAGAATTGGTCTTCGAGGAATTGTTATTGTACTTTTCCTTGCTTTATACCTAACCAGCCTGATAATTATTAATGCTTTTTTTATTGAGAAACACAAACAATCGAGTGAAGCGTTCCAATCTTTGAAATTTGACGAATCGCTTCTTTCTCTTACATTTCAAACCAGGCAAGACAGCATTGAAGCACGCAGACTTTTAAATAAATTCAATACCAGCCAGGCAGCATCTGAAATGATCCGTCATGAAGCACAGATATATTCCTCGGTTTTTCTTTTTCTGTTGATGATCCTATCTGCTTTTATTTTTATATTTGTTTTTTATAAAGCTACAAAACCACTCAAAGAATTGCAGTCTGCCACTGCCAAAATTCGTAAGGGTGATTTTTCGGTTCAACTCCCCGAAACAGGAATAAAAGAGATCAAAGAACTGAAACAATCTTTCAACAGCATGTCTCGAGAACTTATAAACATTCAGAAAAAACTGGTTCAAGCTGAAAAGGAAATGTTATGGAAAGAACTCTCACGCATTCTTGCTCACGAAATAAAAAATCCCCTCACCCCCATTCAACTTTCAATTCAGAGACTGGAAGAAAAATACAACGAAAATCCAGAAAAATTTAAGGAAATTTTCCCTGAAGCAGTAAAAATAATAAACCAGGAAATTGGTAATCTGCAAAACCTTGCCCGTTCTTTTTCTAATTTTGCCAAAAGCATCGAACCTGAATTTTCACAATTCAATCCAGCAAATTTCATTAAAGAGATAATCAATTCTTATCAACACAAATATAACATCAAATTAGTAGTAGAAGACAGTGTTAAAATAAATTTTGACCGTACACATTTTTATCAGATCATTACAAACCTGGTTCAAAATGCCATCGATGCATCGCAAGAAACAGAAGAAATCCTTATTCGTGTTTTTTACAGGGATAAAGCTGCAGTAATTCAAATTATTGATAATGGCTCCGGCATCTCAAAAGAGAATATATCCAGGATTTTCGAACCGTATTATACGAATAAGAAAAAAGGAACCGGGCTGGGACTTGCACTTGTAAAAAAACTGGTTGACCTGAATAATGCGGAAATAAATGTTACAAGCCAAATTGGAAAAGGTAGTACTTTTGAAATAAATTTTAGGAATGTTTAAAGTGGGTTTGAAGTAATGGAGATGAAATGAGAATATTGATCGTTGATGACGAAATGAACATCTGCTTTACACTTAAAAACATTCTGCAGGACGAAGGACATATCTGCGAATACACTATTAAAAGCAATAAAGTGATGAACCTCTTTGAATCTTTTAATCCCGATGTGGTGCTTCTGGATGTTCGCTTGGATGGAGCTAACGGTTTGGACATACTACAAAAAATGAAAGATAAGAATTCCCAATCCACCGTTATCATGATCTCGGGACACAGCGGTATAAAAGAAGCAGTAAGTGCAATAAAACTTGGTGCGTACGACTTCTTGGAAAAACCACTCAGTCTTACAAAAGTAAAGGTCATCGTTAATAAAGCTTATGAGTTCCAAACACTCTCCAGAAATTATAATAACCTCAAAACTACCGTAGATGAACAATATCAGATCGTGGGAGAAAGTAAACCTATTAAAGAAATGCTCATGTTAGTACAAAAAATAGCCTCCAGCGACTCTAAAGTTCTTATAAGGGGTGAAAGTGGTACTGGTAAAGAATTGGTCGCTTACGCGGTTCATAGCGGCAGCAAAAGAAGAGAAAAACCTTTTATTAAATTTAATTCTGCTGCCATTCCCAATGAACTGGTAGAGAGTGAGCTTTTCGGTCATGAAAAAGGAGCTTTTACTGGTGCTCACAAAAGTAAAGAAGGAAAGATAGAACAAGCAGACGGCGGTACGCTTTTTCTGGATGAGATTGGTGATATGAGCTTGAATGCCCAGGCTAAGATCCTCAGAGTAATTCAAGAAGGTGAATTTGAAAGAGTTGGTGGCAACAAAACCCAGAAGATCGATATACGCTTAATTGCCGCTACACATAAAAACCTGGAAGAATTGGTTGAACAGGGAAATTTCCGTGAAGACCTATATTACAGATTAAACGTAATTCCCATTACCACCCCTCCCTTGCGTGAACATCCGTCAGACATTCCATTGTTGATAGAACATTACTCAATTTATTTTTCCAACGACCTGAAGATCCCATTGAAAACATTCTCACCTGCCTGCATAAATGAACTGCAATCGTGGGAATTCAAAGGAAATGTACGAGAACTGCGAAACTTTATTGAAAGAATATACATCCTGGTAGATAAAGAAATAATAGAACCCGAAGATATTGTTATTCTTACCCAGGAACCACAGAAAACAGATTTCTGGAATCAAACACTTTCCTATAAAGATAAAAAAAGAGAATTTGAAATGAAATATTTGAGTACTCAATTGAAACTTAATAATGGAAATCTTACCAATACTGCAAAAGTATTGAATCTGCAGATCAGCAATTTATCTCGTAAAATTAAAGAATTAGAAATAAAATATTAATCCGGCTTTTTTGAACCACTCGTGAGTGGTCAGATATGGCGGGATAAAGGAGAAAAAATGAAAGGAAAATGGTTCGCATTTGGTTGTTTAACATCGGTCGTCATTATTATTATTATGATATTCTCGACTTTCAATATCATCGGGGTTATGAGTAAAAGCATGGGAAAGAAAAAGCAGTTAAAAGTGATCTTACCCGGTTCTTATCTTCATGTTAAACTAACAGGTGAAATAGTAGAATACAACGAGTTCAGCGAGAGCTTCTTTGGAGAGGATGCTATCGGTACACATTCAATTATTCAAAAGATAAACAAAGCATCTTATGATAAGAACATCAAGGGTATTATCCTGGAACCGCAGTGGATGTCTTGCGGAATGGCAAGCATAAACGAAATAATGGAAGCAATAAAGCATTTCAAGAGTTCCGGTAAAAAAGTATTTGCCCATTTCAATATGGCTGGCAATAGAGATTACATCCTTGCTTCCATTGCTGATTCAATTTACCTGAACCCTTCTGCATCCGGTGGATTATTTCTTACAGGAGTTGGCGGAAGTGTTCTTTTCTATAAAGATCTTCTAGATAAGATAGGTATAGAAATGAAGGTGATCCATGCTGGAAAATATAAAGGAGCTGGCGAGAATTTCTCCAGATCGAGCTTCTCTAAACCTGTAAAAGATAATTTGGATAAATTATTTACGACTGTTTATGATAAAATGATAGCAATGATCGCAGAAAACAGGGATCTATCCATCGAGCAAATAAAAAATATTTATGAGAACAGAAAAGAAATATTCATTTCCGGAGAAAAAGCCCTTGAATATAACCTGGTCGACCAGCTTTGTTTTAGAGAAGATCTATTCAAAGAACTGGGAATAAAGCAGAATCGACTTGTTTCATTGAAAAGCTACAAATTATCTTCCAGAAGTAAAGAAAAAGAACGAATTGCAGTGATATATGCGCAAGGAGTGATCGCCCCGTCAAATTCGTTCTATACTGCACAAAATCTTTCTGCTTCAAAAATAGATGAAACACTGGATAAACTGGAAACAGATAAGTCTATTAAAGCTGTGGTACTACGGGTGAACAGTCCCGGTGGCAGTGCTCTGGAATCTGAAATAATTCTGAACAGAATTAAGCAATTGAGAAGTGTGAAGCCGATTATAATTTCGATGAGTAATGTTGCAGCATCTGGAGGTTATTATATTTCTGCAGAATCAGATTATACTTATGCAGATCCATTCACAATAACAGGTTCAATCGGAGTGGTGGCAATGATACCGAACATCAGTAAATTATCAAAAAATATTGGTCTTAATTCCGAACAGATAAATAAGGGAAAATATTCCGATCTATTTAATCCATACAGAGAACCAGATGCTGAAGAATATGAAGCATTGAAAAAAGATATTGAAGAGACCTATATCGAATTCAAAACCCGTGTTGCCGATGGGCGGGAAATGACGCTCGAGGATGTGGAATTACTCGCACAGGGTCAAGTATGGAGCAGTGAAGATGCATTGGATAAAGATCTGATTGATGGTGTGGGAATGTTGAACGATGCTATAATAAAAGCTGCGGAAATAGCAGGAATAACCGAGTATTCAGTTCATTTCTACCCGAAGAAGAAAAGCATTTTTGAAGAATTCCTGAAAGACAAATTTGATATCGATGTAGCTACTGAACTTCTAAAAAGTGATATTACAAAAGAGATTGGATTGGATAGATCTTTATTGTTTTATAAGAACATCAGGAACGATCCAGTTCAGGCAATAATGCCTTTTGAAACCGAATTGTAATCTAACTGATAAGTTTAAAAAAATCTTAAAAGGCGGGCAACCGCCTTTTTTAATTTTATGAACAAACAAACCATAAAATTCTTGACTTCTATACTACTATTAAAAATTTGCATGACGTAATATAAATTATATAATTTAAATAATGGAGGAAAGATGAAAAGAAATTTGAAATTTTTTGTAACATTGATTGTTTTGTTTGTATTAAGCGGAAGTTTATTTGCTGCTTCTCAGGAACTTACTGCAGATGGTAAAAAGAACCTTCGTTCTGCAAATATGCACCTCGGTGGAGAGCGATATGAAAAAGCACTTCCCCTTTACGAATCTGTTCTAGAAGAGAATCCTCATCATGTTATTGCGCTGGAAAAAGCTGGCAGTATCTATTACAATATTAAAAAGGACTATCTGAAAGCCCGAAGTATGTTCATTATTGCAATTCAGGAAATTAATGATATCTATGCAGAATATGAAGAACTACAGAAAACAGATGAGAAAGCTGCAGAGAAGTTTTACAAAAAGCAGATTAAAAAAGCAAAACTGGATAAGATACTTGAACAATTAGAACAGTTCAAGGATAGTTGCTTTATTCAACTTATAAACGCTGGAAAAGTTAAATTGAATGAGGAAGATTACAACGGTGCGATACAAATATTTGCAGAAATAATAGAAGTAATTCCCGATAGTACAATTTCTTACAGATTGATGGCTTTGAGTTATGAAAAACTGGAAGATACTGAAAACTTTATTAAATATTTTGTTAAAACTGCAGAACTTGATCCAACTGATATCATAGCGCGACAGAAATTAGCAAATTATTACTTTAATACTAAACAATACGAAGAAGCGGGAAATATGTTCATGGAAGCTGCAGAATTGGAACCGGAAAATCCCGATAACTTCTATAATGCTGGTTTAGCGTTCATGAATTCTAAAAAAGATTCATTGGCTTTTAATGCATTTATCGAGTCAAATGAATTAAGTCCTGCCAATATGGATATACTTGTTACTCTCAGCAATATTGCTCTTAAAATGGATAACAATGAAGAATCTACAAGATACTTGCAGGAAGCTGTAGATCTGGACAAGGAAGATGGAAAAGTAGATAATCCGGATTATGTTACTACATTGTGTTATAAGCTTTATGGGTTAAAGAAATTTGATGAACTTCTGAAATACGCAGAACTCTGGTTTGAAACAGATCCTTTATCAAAGGAAGCAATTCAGATGTTATATAATGCTGCCAGAGAGTTGAACAATAAAGAATTGATGTCAAAATACGAGAAAATATATAAACAAATGGAATAATTTTTTAGTGCGAAAGTGGCGGAGTTGGTAGACGCGCTGGATTTAGGATCCAGTGGGAGAGATCCTGTAGGGGTTCGAGTCCCCTCTTTCGCACCATCCTGCATTAATTCACAAAAGGAGAATAAGTGAAAATCGAGATCAAAGATATTAGCGAAAGCATCAAAGAATTAAATATTACTATCGATGCAGATGAAGCATTGAAAGAATACAATAAGGTGCTGCATAAATTTAAAAATTATGTTGTTATTCCCGGTTTCCGTAAAGGTAAAGCACCCGTTGCCATGATTGAAAAAAACTATGGTGAGCATGCTAAAGAAGAATTTTTTAATCAGAAATTAGGTGACTATTACAAAGCTGCGATAGATGAAAAAGAGCTGAAACCTGTAAACCAGGGTGAAGCCACCAAAGTAGAATGGGAAAAAGGTAAAGAACTGATAGCAACTTTTAAGTATGAAGTGTTACCCGAAATTACGGTAGAGAAATACAAAGAACTGAAAATTCCATACGAAGAAACTAAATTCAAGAAAGATATGATTGATGCAACTATCGAGGATTTCCGGCTCAGGATGGCAAATGAGATAACTCCTGAAACTTCTGAAGAAGGTGATATCATTAAAGCTACAATCAAATTCCTGGATGACAACAGCGAAGTTACAAAAGAGATAGAAAGAGAGTTTACGCTGGGAGCTAATTCATATTCAAAGCCTTTCAATGAGAAACTTACCGATGTTAAAGTGGAAGATGAAGTTAAAACAAAACTTTTCACTAAAACGCAGGATAGCAGTGACAACGAAATAAGCTCTGACCTTAAAGATAGGAATTTCCTGGTAAAAGTGATATCGATCAAAAGGAAGGAACTGCCCGAATTAAATGATGACTTTGCCAAAGACCTGGAGTACGATTCACTCACAGATTTAAGAGAGAAAGTTAGTGAAGAATTAATAACCAGGCTTAAAAAGGAAAATGCAGAGAAAAAACGCAATGCTATTATAACTAAACTTATCGAAGAAAACCCTTTTGAAGTTCCTTCTTCCATGATAAAAAAATATGCTGAGAATATGGCAAAACCTTATGTGGATGCATACAAAATGGAATTGGAGAAAATTCTTCCAATGTATATGGGAATGGCTGAATATAACCTGAAAAGTCATTTCATTCTGGATGAATTGAAAAAGATCGAGAAAATAGAAATAACCACCGAAGATAAAGATGAAATTATCAAAGATGCGGCTGACAATCTGAAGATGGAACTTGACAAATACAAAGAAATGTATAAAAAACAGATCGAGAGTGATGATTTTATGTATGCAGCAGAGGAAAAGAAATTATTGGATCTGCTGGAAATGAAATCGAAATTTGTTCCTTATCCAAAAGAAAAGGCAGTAAAAACTCAAATTTCAGAAAATGAAAAGGAGAAATAAATGGCTTACGTTCCAATAGTTGTTGAACAGGACGGCAGAACAGAACGAGCATACGATATTTATTCCCGTCTTTTGAAAGACAGGATCGTTTTTATGGGTTCTATTATTGATGATACCGTTGCCAATGTTGTTATTGCCCAGCTTTTGCACCTGGAAGCCGAAGATCCCGACAAAGATATTTATATGTACATAAACAGTCCGGGAGGTTCGGTTTATGCAGGTTTGGCAATATACGATACAATGCAGTATATACGTCCTGATGTTAGCACTATCTGCATCGGGCAGGCTTTGAGCATGGGTGCATTTCTTCTTACAGCCGGTGCGGAAAATAAACGTTTTACTCTTCCCAACAGCAGGATTATGATCCATCAACCTCTGGGAGGTGTACAAGGACAAGCCTCAGATATCGAGATTCAGACTAAAGAAATTTTGCTCCTGAAACAAAAGTTAAACACACTTTTGCAAAAACATACAAAACAACCCCTTAAAAAGATAGCAGCAGACTCAGACAGGAATTTCTTTATGAGTGCAATTGAAGCAAAAGAATACGGGCTTATCGATGAAGTTATCGAATCCCGTAAAGAATCTATAAAACAAGAAAAAAAGGGAGAGTAATGTGGAAGAAAGCAGAATAAACCACTGTTCCTTTTGCGGCAGAAGCGAAGCGGAAACCAACTATCTCATTAAAGGTATAAATGGTAATATCTGTGATGAATGCATTACGATGTGTTCCACTATTTTAGAATCGGAATTTCTAAAGAAGGAAATGGATAGCTTTACGCTTCCCACACCGCGTGAAATCCACCAGCAGTTGAATCAATATGTAATTGGACAGGAATCGGCAAAACAGGTTATCTCCGTTGCTGTTTACAACCATTATAAAAGAATCTTCAAACAGAAACCGGACGACGAAGTAGAGATCGAGAAGAGTAATATCCTGATGATCGGACCTACCGGTTCCGGCAAGACCCTCATTGCTCAAACACTGGCTCATATCCTCAAGGTTCCTTTTGCTATTGCCGACGCCACCACACTTACAGAAGCGGGTTATGTGGGCGAAGATGTAGAAAACATTCTGGTTCGCCTTTTGCAAAATGCCAACTACGATGTAGATAAAGCCGAAAAAGGAATAATCTATATCGATGAGCTGGATAAGATAGCCCGTAAATCGGAGACTCCCTCGATAACCAGAGATGTATCTGGAGAAGGTGTACAACAGGCGCTGCTTAAAATACTGGAAGGCGCAAAAGTGAATATTCCACCCAAAGGCGGGCGCAAACATCCACAGCAGGAATTCATAGAAATGGATACAAAGAACATTCTCTTTATCACAGGTGGGGCTTTTTTCGGACTGGAAAAGATAATCCAGACCAGGTTACAGCAAAAGACTGTTGGCTTCGATGCAGATATCATTTCCAAAGAGGATGAAGACAAGAATATCTTTGAAAAGGTCATTCCCGATGATATGATAAAATTCGGTATCATACCGGAATTAGTGGGCAGAATGCCCGTGGTAAGCTCTTTACATGAACTGGATGAAGATGCATTAATAGAGATCCTTACAAAACCCAAAAACGCTATTTGCAAACAATACAAAAAGCTGTTCGATATAGAAGGCGTTACTCTCGATTTTGGTATCGATGCTTTAAAAGAGATTGCACATACAGCCCTTCAACAGAAGATAGGCGCACGCGGGCTTAGAGCTATAATGGAAAAATTTATGCTGGAAATCATGTACAATATTCCGGAAATGAACAATATAAAAGAATGCCTTATCTCACGGGATGTAGTGCTTGGAAAAAGCGATCCTACCTTTTCTTATTATGCTAGTACAAAGGATAGAACAGCTTAATCACATTACAGACCCTCGTTCCCAAAGTCTCTTTGGGAACGCAATTGTACGCAAAGCTGAGCTTTACTAATATAGTCACTGTGAAGTGAAACAGTAGATTATAACCAACCCTACGATTGAACCTTCCCGTAAGTTTTAAGTTTTATTTTCTTAAATGTTATTTTGAACGAAGTTCCTTTAACTTTTTCCAATTTAAGTGTACCATCGAGTTGTTTGGTTAATGAATTTACTAATAGCAATCCTAATGTCGGAGAATCTTCCGGATCGACTTTTCCGGATATGCCAATTCCATTATCTTTCACACACAATGTATTAACCTGGTTTTTATAAGAAAAACTTATACTGATCTCTCCTTTTCCTTTTGGAAAAGCATATTTGAGTGAATTGCTTACAAGCTCGTTAATAATAAGACCGCAGGGGATTGCAGTACTAATATCCAACAAGATATCTTTAATATTGATATTAAACTTAATAAAATTGGAATTAGCTCCATAAGAGATAAATATCTGTGTAGTTAATTTTCTTACATAATCTGAAAAATCGATATTAGCCAGGTCTTTGGAACGATATAAAGCATCGTGGATAAGTGCCATTGTTTTTACACGATCCTGACTGTTTTGGAAAAGCTCCAATGCTCTTTTATCTTTGATGTGCGCTGGTTGCAATTTGAGCAGGCTGGAAACTATTTGCATATTATTTTTAACACGATGATGAACTTCCTGCAGTAGAATGTTTTTTTCTTCCAAGTCTCGCTTGATCTGCTCTTCTGCTTTTAAGCGAGTTTCTATCTCTTTATGCAGATTTACATTTACATTATCAAGGTCATCTAAAGTATTCAGGGTGGCAATTCTTTGCTGTTCACTTTTTTTGAATTGCTTATTAAGCTCTTCTGTTCTAAACTTTACCTGTTCTTCAAGGCTTTCGGTATATTTTTCTAATTTTCCGTTTGAGATTTTCAGTTTTTGAGTCATTTCATCAAATGCTCTGGAAAGCTGACCGATCTCATCTTTTCTTTTTGTACCTACTTTGTAATCCAGGTTTCCACTAACGATTGCATCTGCTCCTTTGTGTAATTTTTTAATAGGTTTGGTTATTGAACCGGATAAAATCAGGGATATAATTATACTTAAAATCAATAAAACAGCAACTATCAATATATCAGTACTAATTAAACTATTAATTGGTGCTAATGCTTCTTTAAAACTCATTTCCGCAAGCAGGCACAAGCTAGTTCCCTCGATTCTATAATGAGTTCCAATGACCGGTTTGCCCCAATAACTCAGATAAATATCTACTTCTTCTCTTTCTTTTTCCTCTTCTTCTCCGGAAAGTTCCCAACACTTGCATGATTCCGAAGTATCCACTTTTTGTTTCAGGATGACATCATCTATGAACCTGGAAGGAGATATCATATATCCATCTTTATTTAAAAGATAAGTTTCACCTGTTTCTCCCTGACCAGTTCTATTTGATAATATTTCAAACAGTTTGTTTTCTGCATTAAAATTTAAAATAACAACTCCGGCAAATTTATCTCTTACCAGAAGAGGTGCTGAAAAACAGGCAACAATATTTCCAGTATATTCAGATTTATAAATATCTCCAATATAAACGTTCTCTTTTCCTTTTAAGAATATTGTTTTATCACTTTTATCAAATCCTATATCCTCATGACTGGATGCAATTACAATTCCATTTTTACTTAATACTCTTATTCTCTCAATTTCGGGATAACTATTTATTAAAGCCAGAATTCTTCTATTTATCTGTTGGAAGGTTATGGAAAAATCAAGTCTTTCATCCACAATATCTCTAAAAGAATTACCTGTTGAAGCCATTTTTGTAAGTTTTTTGTAGTTTTCTATGAGGGTTTCAATATGAAACGCTCTGGAATGCCCTGTACTCTCTAAATCCAGGCGAATTTGTTCCGTAATTAATTTTTTTGAAATGATTTGATTGGCAATGTTAACAACTAAACCTGTGATTAGAATAACTAATATAAAGATAATGATAAACTTAGTTCTGAGCTTCATTTTTTCTCCTTTCCATCAGACTTGACTTAATAACTCAGCTTGCTGAGGAATTGAGTTAAGAATGATAATAATCACCACCAATCCTAAGTCTTAGTCGGATTTGACTTAAAGACACCGCAGGTGGATTTGAGTTAAGAACGATCTCAGAAATCCTTAAGTCAGCTCTGCTTCGCATTCTTAACTCAAGTCTTGGAATACAAATATTCTTCAATTTCATTTTCATCAAATTTTTCCACATACTTTTTATAATTATCCGAATCACCAAAATATTTAATTTTTTTATGTTGTAATTTATTGGCAAATACTTTCCCTTTCCGCTTGAGTTTTGCGTTGAAATGCAATGTGTAAGAAATAATAAACCGATTAAAAACATCATAAATTGGTCTATCACTTTTTTGTTTTATGCAAAAATGGAAATGATTGGGCATCAGACAATAACCATAGATTGCTAATTCTTCCGAAGAGTAGTTATCTTTTAGTTTTTGAAAAAAGTAGAGATAATCATCTCTTTCATTGAATAAATTAATCTCATCTACTGAATGGTTGTAGATGTGAAAGATTGCATCTTTTACAAATTCTTCTTTTTTACATCGCATTTTCTATCCTTTTATCAGACTTGACTTAATAACTCAGCTTGCTGAGGAATTGGTTAAGAATGATGAAAACAAATCACCACCAATCCTTAAGTCAAATCTCCGCAAGCGGATTCTTAACTCAAGTATTGGAACTCAAGTCTTGTCGGAGTATTTATTCTACTATTTTATATACTGGGTTTTCACCTGCTTTTTCTAACAAGTTATTGATCTCTTTTTTTAGTTCTACCATCTTTAATTCTCTGCCTACAGTCACTCGATTGTAAGTTTCTAATTCATTTAGTCTTTTAAGTAGTTCATTTTCCGCCTGTTTACGTTCGGTAATATCGCGGGTAGTTCCCTGTAATCCAATTGGTAACCCTTTTTTGTTTAATAGCAATTTTCCGGTAATTTCAACAGGAAATTCAGTTTTATCTTTTTTTAGCATTACAGCTTCAAAAGTGAGATGCTTAAATTCCTTGTAATGTTTAATAGCAAATAGAGCTTTTTTTGCTATGTTAAAAAATTCTTTTGTACTGGCATGTTGAGATAGCCTGCTTCCAACCCACTCATCAACTGTATATCCCACTATATTTTTTACTGATGGACTAACAAAAGTGAAAACTAATTTCAAGTCCGTCTGCCAGATTACGTCTATTGAATTATCTGCGAGCAAACGGTATTTCTCTTCGCTTTTCTGTACTGCTTCTTCCGCTTTCTTGCGTTCGGTGATGTCATGGAATATTCCAAAAGCACCCTGATATTTTCCATTCTTATCTAAAATGGGAGTTGCGATTACTGTTATAATTCTTTCTTCACTGTTTTTTCTAAGTATTAGGAAGTTCATAAAAACTTGAATTACCCTTTTTTCTTTTTGAAGTGTGCTTAAAAATTTCCTGGAACATATCAGTTGATGTTAATTCTTTCAGGTTCTTACCTATCATTTCTTTCTTGGTATAACCGAAAATATCAGCTGCAGCTTGATTAACAAAAATAAAAGTTTCGTTTTCATCTACATTGCCAATTCCTTCTTCGATGGTTTCCACCAAGGAGCGATATTTCTCCTCGCTTTCTTTTATAACTTCTTCTGCTTGTTTACGCTCGGTGATGTCCCTGAGGATGGCAATAACTCCTTCCACTTTTCCATCTTTTTTCAAAAGAGAGTTGTGAAATTGAACGATCTTCTTTTCACCTTTTTTAGTGTTAACTTCCACTTCGTAGGAGATTTCCTCTCCTTTAATCAGTTTACTAAAGACGGTTATCATTTTTGACATGCTCTTCAAGGGGAACATTTTTAAAGCACTAAATCGTTTTCCTACGATCTCTTTTTCTGTAAAACCTCCAATTTCAACTATGAATTTATTGATCCTCAGTATCTTACCGGTTTTATCGAGTAGAGCAATACCATCTCTGGCTCCATTGAAAATTGCATTCAATTCCTGTTCGTTTTCTTGAAGTTCTTTTTCCGACAGTTTCTTTTTTTCATTCTCTGCCTTGAGTTTAATGGCATTTTTTACTGCATGTCCCAGGTGTACAAGCTTATCTTTTATCACATAATCCCAGGCTCCCCAGCGCATGCATTTTATTGCAATTTCCTCATTTAAGGAACCTGTTACTATGATGAAGGGAATTTCCGGACATTTCTTTTTTGCTATGTCCAGAGCGTCCAATCCTGTGAATTGCGGCATCGCGTAATCTGATAAGATCAGATCGGGTTGAAAAGCTTCGAGTTCTTTTAGAAAATTCTCTTCATCTTGCACTACTCTGGATTCGAATTCTTTTTCGGTTTTCTTCAGTTCAATCTTAACAAGTTTGGCATCGGAAGGATTATCTTCCAGTATTAATATCTTAAGCGGTTTTTTCATTTTAACCTCTCTATCTCAGCAGACTGGACTTCACACCGAATTTATTCGGAGTGGAGTTCAGGATGTACTTTTTTCCGTCTCAAGTCCACTGTCACTGTGTTCCCGTGAACTCGAGTCTTAGCAGACTGGACTTCACACACCGCAGGTGGATGGAGTTCAGAATGCAACTCGCTGCAAACTTTCGCCTTAACTCGAGTCTGTACTTATTTAAACGCACCTGAAAGACAGAATTTCTTATTGCGGCGTTTCATTTAACAGCAGCCAGTAAAATCCCAGTTTGGAAACAGCATTCACGAATTTGTCAAATTCAACCGGTTTGGTAATATAACTATTTGCTCCGAGTTTATAGCTCTTTACCATATCTGTTTCCTGGTTGGAAGAGGTTAAAATGACTACCGGTATCGATCTTGTGCGTTTGTCCGCTTTAATTTTTTCCAGTACTTCCAATCCATTTAACTTCGGAAGTTTAATATCCAGTAGAATAACTTTTGGGGTTTCTTCGATTTTTCGATTCGCATAATGATTCTTAGCAAAAATATAATCTAACGCTTCCGCTCCATCGGTGACCACATGTACTTTGTTCGCTAGGTTATGTTTCTTTAAAGCACGCAATGTAAGTTTTACATCATTAGGATTATCTTCTACTAATAAAATTTCTACTTCTTTACATTCCATTCTTTCCCCCACCCAAAGGTTAATTGTTACTTTGCAACTTATAAAAATATTTATTTTTTAGTAAAGAAAAAAATGTTTTAATCTAAATTTTATATTTTTTTTCAATCTTCTGTTTCTGCCTTCATTCGTCACTGCACGTTGTAAAAACAGGTCGCGACCTGTCTCTTCAAGTCTATGCAGATGGCAACGAAAAATAAAAGGTAGCACCCTTGTTCACCTTGCCTTCTGCCCAAACTGTGCCGCCATGTTTATTGATAATAAGCTTTATCAATGCAAGCCCCACACCTGTTCCTTCAAATTCATCTGCAGAATGAAGACGTTGAAATACTTTAAAGAGCTTATCCTTGTATTTCATATCAAATCCCACGCCATTATCTTTGATGTAACAGATCATTTCATTTTTTTTCTGTTGGCAACCGAATTCAATTTGCGTTTTCTTTCTGGGCTCTGTATATTTTAAAGCATTGGAAATAAGATTTGTGATAACCTGTCGTATCATCGCTCTATCGCCGTGGATATTTGGGATCTTTTGTAAATTGAACTCGATTTTCCTGCCTGGAAATAGCTTTTGTTGTTCTGTAAAAACCTCTTTGATCATAGCTTTAAGTTTGATTTGAGAAGATACTGTTTTTTGTCTTCCCAAACGTGAGAATCTTAACAGATCATCTATTAAATTTCCCATTAAGTTAGTATTATCATGTATTATATTCAAATACTCTTCTCCCTCTTTATCAAGTTTATCCTGGTAATCTTCCAGAACTATTTGAGAAAAACCGGCAATTGCACGCAATGGAGCACGCAAGTCGTGCGAAACAGAATAGGAAAAAGCTTCCAGTTCTTTGTTGGCAGTTTCCAGTTTTTTATTTGAAATATCGAGTTCTACTCGTGATTCATTCACATCTTCCAAAAGTAGAGCAAGTGATTTTTGAGATTTCCCAAGTTTAGCGGTTCGTTCTTTCACAATTTCTTCCAAATGCTCACGGTGTTTTATTAATTCATCTTCTGCTTGCTTGCGATCAGAAATATCAATCACGAACGTAAAGTAGCATTCAACATTTCCATCACTATCAAACCACGAATGAACCAAAAGTTCAACGGGAACTCTTGAACCATCCTTCCGAATATACTCCTTTTCGTATTGTACGGATTTCTTCGTTCTATGAAGTTCTTGTAGTTTAGCAGTTTCTGATTCTTCCCATTCGGGGGGTGTCAAGGTCTTATTCCAATCAATGGTTTGTAATTCCTTTTCACTATAACCGGTGATTTTCTGATAAGCAATATTGCACATACCGAAGTGTCCATCAGGATAGCCTATAGCAACTCCCACAGAAGCGTTTCGAACTATATCAGCCCAGAACCGTTCGTGCTGAAGGCTCACGTTCAGTTCTTCCTCCGCTTTCTTGCGTTTCGTAATATTCATCATAAGAATGATAATAATCACCATTTGTATAAATATAAAGACAATCACACACCAGATAAGAATCTTATTTTCTTTGTAAAATGAGTAAGGTTTGTTGATAATAATGCTTCCTTCCGGTAGACTGGAAGTGTCGATTCCAAATCTTTGGATTTGCTCATAATTGAACATATATTGTGTTTGCGGCTCTATCAGCACTGGGATATCCTGTACCTTTTCTCCCTTTAGTATGCATTGAGCCAATTCTGCTGTGACCTGCCCATGATAAAAACCACTAAACAGTTTTCCTCCTACAATGCCATAGGGCAAAACCTGGACAGAATGCCCATACAATGGCTGTGCGCTTGCTTTTGATACACGTGAAACAGCTTCGTCGAAAGAATAATACTTCCCATCCTTATCACGATGGAATGTCCCAAAATATAATATTGTATCATCAGATAATCTGCGAACCTTGTTCTCAATCTGTTCCATAGATAAGTTGTTGTCAAAATGAATCATCCGGATATCTTCATAGTATATAAATAGCTTTTGTGCCATACTCCAGAAATATAATCCTGTGGGTGTATCATCAACAATAAATACTATCTTTCTAGTCTCGGGATGCAGGCTTAAAGCTAAATCAATTGTTTCTCTTACCGACTGAACCTCAAGAATCCCTGTAAATACATTATGATTTATAAGATTTGGTGCATCCAAATTATTTACTCCACAGAATACTATTGGTGTATTTGGAAATAAATCCTCGTGATATTCAAGTAGAAAATCAAATGCATTATCATCAGAAGATATAATTAAATCAAATTTCCAGTTGTCATACTTATAATTATACAAGTCAAATAATTTCTCTTTGTATTGAGTTCCATATTCTATAACTTTAGAATCCATATATTCTATTATCAAATTAATACTGTTTTTTTTAGGTTCAAGGACAGATTCTATCCCTTTTATAATATTATCAGTCTGAACAAAACCTTTATGATAGGAATTCAGGATGAGAATGTTTTTTGTTGGCTTTTCTTGTGCAAATGCTGATGAAATACTGAATAAGATAATTATAGAAAAAGTGAGGATAAAAAGATTTTTACTATTTTCTTTTATGTTCATCGGTCTTATCTCCTTTGTTTCCATCGAATAAATTCGAAGGTTAGTGTTTTCCTTCCAATTCCTTCACTTTATCTTTTAATTCTTTTATCCTGAACTCTCTATTTACAAATAGACTATTGAATTCTTCTAATTTCTTATTCTTTTCTTCTAATTCAACAGTTCGTTCTTTTACCAGTTCTTCCAGATGTTCACGGTGTTTTTCTAATTCATTTTCCGCTTGCTTACGTTCTGTGATGTCATGTCCCATGCTAAATACTTGACCATTGGGAAGACGGAAGTTCGCCCACATTGTGCTGAGTATCTTCCCCTCTTTTGTAACTGGATGCCATTCCCTGAAATGTCCGTCCGGATCACTAGTGACTGTGCGAATCACCTCCTCACACACAGCAGGATCTGGATAGAACAGTGCCATTGCAACATCGTGTGCGTTGATCTCATCAATTGTCCAGCCAAAGGTTTTGCGGCATTGCTTGTTCCAAAATAAACATCGCCCATTCTCATCGAATAAGTTGATCAGTACAGGCGCATTTTCTGAAATCGTCCTAAAACGTTCTTCGCTCTCGCTCAGTTCGTGAGTACGCTTGATTACTTGCTTCTTGAGTGTGCGCGACCAGGCAGTGATTATGCCAATCAACATCAAGAGGGGTACGCCTGCGAAGGTGATATAATTCAAGACAGTGTTTTTAGAAACACCGATAGGAATTAAAATACCAAGCCACTTGTCGTGGATACGTTTGTGTTCGCCCGTTTCTCCCAGCGTGGCCAAACCCTCACTAAGAAGATCCCTCAGTGCGACATTACCTTTTACTACAGCATAGCAAATTTCCGATGGAACCATCAACTGTCCCACGGTTACAATATTATCCAGTTTTAGTTCATTCACCCAATAGAGTCCGGGAAGCTGTGCCATAAGTGCACAATCATAATCGTCTGAGGTAAGCAGCTTCAGCGCATCCGACTCCATAGGCACCTTAACCAGCTTATTGGTTAGGTTATTCTCGAGTACGTAATCGTGCATAATATCACCATTAATCACTATTATTTTTTTGTCACGCAACTCTTCTTCTGTTTCTATTGCTGGTGAGTCTTTTCGTATGAAAATGGCATTGTGAACAGTGGAAAACGGAGATGTGAAATCTACTATCTTTTTACGGTTTTCCGAGTAATACATTTGCATAGCATCGATCTCACCCTTCTCCAGGGCTTGGCGGAGCTCTCCAAATGGTGCGATTATGATCTCGATATCCAACTGCATCACCTGAGCGATAGCATTCGTAATGTCTACGCTGTAACCCACTGCCAGACCATTTTCGTCGAGAAACGAATAGGGTGCTAAGCTCCGTGCTACGCCCACTACATAGTGTTCTTTTTGCATGTTAGTTTCTTGCGCTATCAGATGTACAGCAATCAGGGACAATGCACAAAGAAGTACAAATACAAAACACCTTACTTGCAGTGAATACTTTCTAACTTTTTGGAGATGTGTCATGATTCCTACAAATATTTGTTTATTCACTTCTCTCCTCCAACTCTTTCACCTTATCCTTCAATTCCTTTATCCTGAATTCTCTGTCTGCGAATAGACTATTATAGTGTTCGAGTTCTTTATTTTTTTCTTCCAATTCAGCGGTACGTTCTTTTACCAATTCTTCCAGGTGTTCATGGTATTTGGTGAGTTCATTTTTCGCTTGTTTGCGTTCTTTTTCAGTCTCGATGTTATGCAGACCAAAAGCAATATCTTCTGCGACTTCTTTAAATAGACTATGTTCTTCTTTATCTTTTACGAATTTTTTTGGTATTGAAACAGAAATAATACCATAAATTTTACCTTCATATTCCAGCCGAATTGATATTCCAGCTCTGCCTGCATAATTCACGGAAAGCGGACAATCCTTGCATTTATTTAGTGGATTTTCTGTTATTATTACATCCGATTTTTTTAATGCAATCTTCCCACAAGCTGCTATCTTACCGCTTTTCATGAGCTCGATCATAAGTGAAAATTCTTTACCAAAACCGGACTCAGCAGAAGTAATATATTTTCCTGTCTCATCCAACAAAGCAATCCATGCATTAAAATAGCCTCTTGTTTCAGTAAGATTTTCACTTGCTCCTTTTATGAGTCTATCACGGTCTTTCTCTTTTGTGATAAGCTGGTTGACATTGCGAATAGCACGTAGCACTCGATTGAGATGTTTTACCTTCTCTTCCGCCTGTTTACGCTTGGTGATGAGCCTTGATATAATGATGCCAAATATTAGGAAAAAAGCAATCACTGATAATCGTATATAGATTTCATGAGGGGGTACATCGGTGATCAGCAACTCCAACATTGTCCCTTCATAGAAAGTAAGATAATCCAAGACAGCATCAAATATCCAAAACAACAGCCCAAACATAACCGAAACAGTAATCACTTTATGTTCAGTCTTCATGACTTGTCCTTCCCTTTCGTTCGATTTCAGATTTTTCCAATTCATTAATTTAATTTTTTTGAATATTTACTTCTTTTAAAAGTTGTTCTCTGATTTTATCAAGATTTTTCATTTTTATCTCCTAATAACGGGTTGCGAGTTGTGAGTTCATTTCCATTTCCTACCCCATAAAAATTGAATGAAATATATACAGAACAATTTTCTAATAATAATGGAAATTTTGTAAAGATAGTTTTTATTTTATATTTATTTTTAAAAATGGCAATAGAGGAATTTTAAGAGATTGCCGGAATGAATAGCATCGAGCAATAATAATAACTGTTTATCATTCAGTTGCTCCAACTCTTTTCCTGTGCATCGTTCGTAATATTTCCTGAAAGCAGTTTCAATGGCAAATTCATAAGAATTCTCTAATTCAAATTCTTTCGCATCAATTTTCATATTATCCTCTAGTAATTTAATAATGCAAACTATATTCCAATATTCGTATACCAAAAATCGCAAACAACTTAAACATTTATTATTTAGAATTTTATTTTATATAATAACTGAAAATAAATTTAATTTTTACAAAATTAATTGGGACAAAACCGGGCAGACTGTGACAAAATGCCACTTATTTTATTCATATAAAAGTTATTATTAAATTTCTTGACGTGAAATGAAACTGAAACAAGTTCTCTTCAAATTTAAAAAAAATGGAGTTTAAATGAATTTAAAACCACAACCATTTGTAAATAGAAAACATAACCTGATAATAGGTTTAATTGTTTTTGCTTTTTCTTTGATTATTTATTATCTAACTTTTGCCCGTTCGCTTTCTTTCTG
>JAUXIJ010000104.1 GCA_030621085.1 Candidatus Cloacimonadota bacterium
AATCGGCAACCCGTGACTTTGATTTGTTCGTCTTTTATCATCTTACTAATCGCATCAGGATATTGAGGATACTCAAATCCAATGCTCATGGCAAGATGACGTGGCACGCCGCCGTTAGCAGCAAATTTAAGTACAAGGAGTGAAATATGTTTTCGTTTCTTTGCTTGCTCTATTCTTCCATTTACACACATATAATTAACTTGACCTAAATTGTATCAAAACTGAGTTTCGTTTACGTATAAAATATAAGAATGTTGGTGAACAAATGCGATGATTACAGACAGATAGAGATTTTTTCTCTCTATAGGAAAAAATTAAGTTATGTTTTTATTTTTGAAATTAGGAGATAATATGAACAAATGCTTTTGTTCCATGTTTTTTACTTTCTTGACTCGTCGTTGCGTTATTCTTACGGTTATTTTATTTTCAGCTTGTTTCCTTTACTCCATTGAAGTAGGCGGCGAAATCACTGAAGACACGACTTGGACACCAGAAAATAATCCTTACATCGTAATTGAAAACATCTATGTGAATGAAGACGTAACACTGACTTTGTTGCCGGGAACGGAGATAAAAGTAACTGGCGCTTTATTGACCTGCCTGGATGATTTTTACGATAATTTTTTTCTGACCGGAAGTAGTCCTGATCTTGCTAAATGTATAAAAGTTGATGGCAGGATCATTGCGGAAGGAACAGAACAGGACAGTATCATCTTCACCAGAACGCAGGATTATTTTGCTTATAATTGGGGTTCAATCTACATAACTCATAACGCTGATCAATGCAGATTCAAACACTGTCTCTTTGAACATGCCGCAAATACTCTGATTACATACAGCGATATATCAAAGGGGCTGAATTTTGAGAACGGAAATGGCATAGTAAGAAATTGCAAATTCCTCAATTGCGCTGTCGGTATCAGTTCGGAAGCATTTACACAAAACTTAGAAATAATTGATAATGACTTTATCATCACAAATTATGTAAATCCATATTTGTTAAATTTCTCACGTGGAAGAAAACACATAGAAACAAATTATGGGTTAAGCCAGTATGTTTTGGTATGCAATAATACATTTGAAGGTTATTGGTCGTATAACGGAATCGATTGCTATCAGGTATCCTGCGTTGATAATATATTTTCTCATTGTAATTCATCGAAGGGGAGTGGTTATTATTACAGGAATGAATTTACCGGAGGTAATTACGGTCTCACAGATGGCGAATTCCTCTACATCAAGAAAAACAGTTTTATAGATTGTGGTCGCGCATTATATACTTGGGGTGATGAAGGCTATTATGAGATAAGCGATAATTATTTTGATGAATCTCGGGTTTCTATATATTTTTGCGATCCTAATAGCTTCTTCGTTAGGAATTATCTTACTAACGTTGGGGGAGGTGTTGCATTTTACGGTGCAATGAGCAGAATTACAGATAATATAATCAATAACTGCAATACAGCGTTATCTGCTTATGCTAATGATTTATTTTGCAATAATATTTTCATAAATAATAGTGAGGTTTTTTCGTCTCTTTCGGATAACTGTATTATCCAGAATTGCATTTTACTTAATAATGATGATTTATATCAACATAATATATATGGTGCACCAATCATTCGTAATTGCATCATGGATTTCGCACTTCCTCCGGAATGCATTGACGGCGGTGGCAATACCCTCGTGGATTCTCTGCAGGTACAATCTATTTTCGCAGATATCCAGAACTGCAATTTTCACCTAACACCTGGCAGCATTGCCATCGATGCCGGGTTTGGTGCTCCTGTCTATTATCCCTTCGACCTTGATAATAATAAACGCATCTGGGATGGAGATGGGAACGGCTCTACTGTTATCGATATTGGTGCCTATGAATACAGCGCTCCGGCTTACGGCGGAATTCAGGGCGTTACCTATAATCCGGCAAACAATGAAGCCGTGGATTTTGTACTCATTAAAATAGATAATCAAACCGGTGAATTCACGTTCTCAGACAGCTTGGGTTGGTACGAATACAAACTTCCCGCTGGAATTTATGATGTTTATGCTGAGCGGATTTTCTATGATGATGTTATTGAATACCAGATCGAAGTGATTGACGGACAATTCACGCAGCTCGATATTCTAATGTATGAAACGGTAGATGTGGAAGAACATACTATTCCACATTCCTCATTTCAAATTTCAAATTTAACCAACTATCCCAATCCTTTCAATCCATCAACAGAGATCAGATTTCAGATTTCAGACTTCACTGGTATTGAGGAAGCAGAAATCATAATCTTCAATTTGAAAGGTCAGCAGGTGAGAAAATTTTCAAATCTCCCAATCAACAAATCACAAAATCACCAAATAGTTTGGGACGGCACAGACCAATCCGGAAAATCCGTTGCCAGCAGCATCTATTTTTCTCATCTCCGCATTAACAACAAAGAGATAGCTTCCGGTAAAATGCTTTTGCTTAAATGAGGTGAATAAAAATGAAGAAATCAATTGCGTTAATCGTTTTTTCCCTGATTACTTACACTCTTCTTGCAGTGGAAGTGGGTGGCCATATCACTGAAAATACAACCTGGATTCCAGATAACAATCCCTATTCTGTTGTCGGTAATATTTTCATTGAAGAAGGAGTAACACTCACCATTTTACCGGGAACTCATATCGAACTGGGTGCGGTCTTATTAAATAATGAGAATTATGTGAATGGCTGTTATTTCATGCTTGTGGGCGAAGAATCCACAGCCAAAATGTTTTGGGTGAACGGCAGGATTATTGCAGAGGGAACCGAACAGGACAGCATTGTTTTCACACGAGATAATGACCTGCTCTATAACCACTGGGGTACGATCTATTTTGATGACACTTCACAAAAAAGCTCCTTCTCATACTGTAAATTTGAGTATTCATCCCTTATCTGTCTGAGCTGCACGGAAGAACCGAAAGGTGCGCTCTCCGGTGAAATCAGCGATCTCTCCATAAAAAATTGCACTTTCAAAGACAACTATCAGGGGATGGCCGTCGATGATGATTCCCAAATGGAAATCATCAACAACTCTTTTTATTTGCAGGACGGTATTAATCCAGATTGGATGGAAGGTTCTTATCAATTTGTGACGATTACTAATGAGAATGAAAATCCGGCATACATCTTAATGGCTGGGAACCTTCTGCCCGATAGTAATCAGATAGAGATAAATAATATTAATGTTAGTTTAATTAATAATATCCTAAGTAATATCTGCATCACTGCCGACAACGAACCCACATATTTTATCAGTAATAACCAACTGCATAGTGATTATGATGCTAGCATTTACTATGATAACCAATTTTCAAATTATTCCGAAATATATATTGATGGGAATAATTTTACAACAGATACAGAAGCACGCAGCAGTATTTATTGCCAGAATGGCATCATTTCCAATAATACTTTTACCGATGTTCGTGTTTCTCTTAATCATTGTGATTTCAGCGATACTCATATATTCAGAAATAATATAATTAACGGCTATCGTTTGCTTTTGAATGAAGATTGGCTGCTATTTAACAATATTTTAGATGAGTGTTATCTGGACATGAATCTATCTCGACATACCGATTTTTATAATTGTTTTTTATATTTAACGGGAATGGATGCTAATTATCTTAACTACAATAATTTTTGTAACTGCGCAGTATTGGGAAGTTTTGGCATGTATAATATCATGTTCCGAAACTGCATTACAACCACTGCAATAGCAACTCAAAACAGTGCCGGTGGAAATATTCAGACAAATTCACACAATCTTGCCTTAATCTATGAAAATTATTTTGGCCATGATTATCATCTGTCACCGGGCAGCATTGCCATCGATGCTGGGTTTGATACACTCAGTTCCTATTATCCCTTTGACCTTGATTACTCTCAGAGAATTTGGGATGGTGATGGAAACGGAGCTGCTATCATAGATATTGGACCTTACGAATTTGGTGCTCCGACTTTGGGTGGAATCGAAGGTATAACATACAATCCAATCAATGTTGAACCGGTGGATTATGCCCTTATCAAAATCAATAACGAAAACAGCAACTTCACTTTCACAAACAATGTCGGAAATTTTACATACCCTCTTCCGGCTGGAATATATGATGTTTATGCTGAGCGTATGTATTATGAGAATGCTGCCGTCTATCAGGTAGAAGTAGTCGAGGGTGAAGTAACCCTGATAGCCATTCCCATGTCTGCCATGGTAGATGTGGAAGAATATGAAATCCCACCCTCCTCATCTCAAATCTCAAATCTTTCTAACTACCCAAATCCCTTCAATCCAACAACTACTATTAATTGTACTCTCAAGGAAGAAGCTAAAGTCTCACTTGAAGTTTACAACATCAAGGGACAAAAGGTAAAAACACTGATAAATGAAGTGCAACAAGCTGGCAATCATTCTACTATCTGGGATGGGAGAGATGAAAATGGTAAACCAGTATCTTCAGGAATATATTTCTATAAATTGATAGCAGGTGATTTTGAGAAGATGAGGAAGATGGTTCTTTTAAAGTAATTAAACTCAAAAAAAGGAGGTTTTATGAAAAAAATAATTTTTATTTTTATAATTTTCTGCATAATTTCTGGAAATCTAAATGCAGCAGGAAGAAGACGCTTTGAAAAACCTTCTTTAGAATATGACCCAAATGCAACACTTCATTCTCATCATGGCTCATCCACAGATGAACTATTTGATTTGCAGTTTTGCTTCCCTGTAGCTGTGGGAGATGGAGAAGCAGGCATCGAATGCGATGGTAACTATTTTTATACAACAAAAATGAATGGAAATGCGTTCTACAAGTATGAACTCGATGGTACATACATAGGAGAATTTACAGTTGATGGATGTCCGGGCAGTATCGGTGACCTTGCTTATGATGGACAATACTTCTATGGTGGAGCTGCATCTAATACAGTATATGAGATGGACTTTGATACTCAGACAACAATAAGTACCATTAATGCTCCCATAGCAGTTAGTGCTATTGCATATGATGAGGTAAACGATGGATTTTGGGCTAGCAACTGGTCAGACACTATTACCCTTTTTGACCGCAGTGGTAATATCCTGGATAGCTTCCCCTGTGGCACCTGGCTCAGCTATTATGGTTTTGCCTGGGAAAATACACTTCCCGGCGGACCATATCTTTGGTGTTATTGTTCGGATGTTTCTACCCAAAATCAGCTTATCCAGTTTGATATATCCACAGGTCTGGAAACAGGTGTAAACTTTGATGTATCTAATGCCATTCCTTTAACTGGAATACCTGGTGGTTTGTATATTACTGATCAAATCATATTAGGTCAATGGACAATCGGTGGACTTTGTCAGAATGATGTGATTTGGGGTTTGGAGTTAGCAAATGTAAGCACTGATGATGAAGCAGTTTCTATTGCAACTAAGCTGAATGGCAACTACCCAAATCCCTTTAATCCAACCACAACAATTTCCTTCTCACTTCAAAACAATAGTAATGTACAACTTGAGATTTACAACATCAAAGGACAGAGGGTAAAACAGCTTCTCAGCTATCAGCTTTCAGCAGGAAATCATTCGGTAGTTTGGGATGGTAGAGATGATAATAATTTTCCAGTGAGTTCAGGAATTTATTTCTATAAATTAGAAATTGACAACCGGGAAATTACTACTAAGAAGTGTTTGTTGTTGAAATGAGAAGTGATGCTGCTAACATGGCTGTCCACAAAGGATTTCGTGGCACAGCCAGGACATTAATCAACATTCCGCTTCGCTCCATGTTGATTAACGGCGGCGTGCCCCTATTAAAAGACTCGCAACCGTATCGAAGCGGAACATCGTTTAACACTACGTCCACGGGAACTTACAA
>JAUXIJ010000089.1 GCA_030621085.1 Candidatus Cloacimonadota bacterium
GTAGACATCCACCTTGTTTCCGGTTCGCTAAAACGATAATACACGGTACTGCGGGTTAATATAAATTTTAAAAAAGAGAGGTTAATAATGCAATATATATATATCCTGGCAGGATTTGCCATAGGTATCATTTTCGTACTTATCATCAGCTATGTAAAAAAAACAACAACCGATAAAAATATACTTAAATCTAATGAACTTGCAAAAAAGATCATCGATGATGCAAGTAACGAATCAGAGAACCTGAAAAAAACAGCTGTGCTGGAAGCTAAAGAAGACTGGTATAAAACCCAGAAAACCTATGAAGACGAAATAGCACAGCGAAAAAAAGAGATATATGTTCTGGAAAAAGAGTATAATGAGAGAGTATCAAGTTTAGATAAACGGCTGGAAACTCTGGATAAAAAAGATACTAGTCTCCAGGAATATGAAAAGAAGATAAAAACCGAAGAAATTGAAATTCAGAATAAGAAAGTTGAATTGGACAAACTGATCGAACAGCAAAATATAAAGCTTTCTGAAATTGCCAAGTTATCTCGAGATGAAGCGGTTCAGATACTCAAGAACAATCTAAAAAATAAAGCTCGTAATGAAGCTGTAAAAGAAATTCGTCAGATAGCAGAGCAAACTAAAGCTGAAGCAAACAAACTTGTTGCTGGTATCCTGTCTACTGCGGTTCAAAGAATGGCTGTTGATTATGTATCAGAATCCACGGTTTCTGTAGTTTCACTTCCGGATGATGAAATGAAAGGACGTATAATCGGGCGTGAAGGAAGAAATATCAGAGCATTTGAAAAAGCCTCAGGTATCGATCTGATCATCGATGACACACCGGAAGCAGTCGTACTCTCAGGGTTCGATCCTGTAAGAAGAGAGATCGCTCGTCTTTCATTGGAAAAACTGATAACCGACGGCAGGATCCATCCTGGCAGGATAGAACAGGTTATTGAAAAAACTTCCAAAGAAATGGATGAGAATCTTGTTGAGATCGGTGAAAAAGCTTGTATGGAAACCAATGTTCATAATATTTCTTCGAATCTTGTTAAATTGATCGGCAGACTTAAATATAGAACCAGTTACGGACAGAATATCCTTCAGCATTCAATCGAATCTGCCTGGATTTGTGGTATCCTGGCTACTGAACTTGGATTGGATCAGGAACTAGCCCGTCGCTGTGGATTTCTGCATGATATAGGAAAAGCTATTGACCATGAATATGATGGATCACATGCAAAACTGGGAGCTAATATTACCCGTAAGAATGGTGAAAGTAAGATAATCGTGAACGCTATCGAAGCACACCATGAAGAAGTTGAATACCAGAGTGTTTATGCAGTTCTTACGCAGGTTTCCGATGCCATCTCTGGTGCCCGTCCCGGAGCCAGAAGAGAAATGCTGGAAACCTATATGAAACGTCTTTCTAAAATGGAAGAAATTGCAAATTCTATTGATGGTGTTAATAAATCCTTTGCTATTCAAGCTGGAAGGGAATTGCGTATTATTGTTGATCCAGTTTCGATTGACGATAAAAAAACTGCTTATATTGCATCTGATATTGCTGAAAAAATTGAACAGGAAATGCAATATCCCGGACAGATAAAAGTGATGGTTATAAGGGAAATCCGACATACTGCGGTGGCAAAATAATGAATATTCTTTTTATTGGAGATATTTTCGGTTCACCTGGCAGGAAAATAATTCAGGAAGAACTGCCCAGCTTGAAAGAAGAATTTTCTGTTGATATTACAATTGCCAATGGAGAAAATGTTGCTCATGGGAAAGGCATTACAGAAAAAACAGCTTTAGCTCTATTTGATGCAGGAATCGATGTATTTACAAGTGGAAATCACCTCTGGGACAGACGTGAATCACTTAATTATTTGAAAGTTGAAAAAAGGATCATTAAACCATTGAATACAATGGCAAAAACTATCGGTCATGACAGATTCTTTAAAACTGCTCCCAACGGAGAAAAATTAGCGATCGTTTGTTTGATAGGGCAAGCCTTTATGGCACCGATCGATTCACCATTGAATACATTGGAAAAAGTACTTCCCGAAATAAGAAAAGAAACAAACAAAATCCTTGTTGATTTTCATGCGGAAGCTACAGCAGAAAAACGAGCTATGGGCTACTGTTTTGATGGTAGAATCAGTGCTCTTATCGGCACACATACCCATATTCAAACTGCTGATGAAGAGATTCTTCCCAATGGTTCCGGATATATAACCGATGTGGGAATGACTGGTCCTCATGATTCTATTATCGGTATGAAAAAAGAGATTATTCTGGAAAAGATGACAACCGGAATGCCACAGAAATTTGACGTGGCTGATGAAGGTTTACAGATCAATGCAGTCTTCCTGAAAATAGATGAAAAAACAGGGAAAACCCTCGAAATACAAAGAATTCGCAGGAAATATTAATGCCAGATAAATTGACCGGTAAACCAGTAGCAAAAGAGATTTATGTTAAAATAAGATCCAAAATTGAAGATCTTAATTTAACTCCTAAACTTGTTATCATAATGATCGGGGAAGACCCGACCGCACAATTTTATGTTCAAAATCTTGAAAAAAGAGGTTTGAAAGTTGGCATAATAATTGAAACAAAAACTTATGGAATAGATATCACCCAAACAGAGATCATGAACCAGATCGATGATTTGAACCAAGATGATTCAGTACACGGAATAATGATCCAGAAACCGCTTCCATCTCATCTTGATGAATCGGAGATCGTTATGAAACTCTCACCAAAAAAAGACATGGATGGGTTTCATCCAATAAACATGGGAAACCTTATACTGGAAAGAGAAGGTTTCCTGCCCAGTACTCCTACTGCAGTTTTGGAATTACTCGATTTCTATAACATCGAAACATCTGGAAAAAATATTGTGATCATTGGTCGAAGTAATATAGTAGGCAAACCTTTAGCTAACCTGTTATTGCGAAAAAATAGAACAGGTAATGCCACTGTGACAGTTTGTCATAGCAGGACAGAGAATTTACCCCAGATCACAATAAAAGCAGACATCCTAATTGCTGCCATTGGCAAAGCTTTTTTTGTAACAGCAGATATGATAAAATCAGATTCTATTATAATCGATGTGGGAGTAAACCAGATCGATGATCCCGAAAAAGGACATCGTTATGTAGGCGATGTAGATTATGAAAATTGTTTTCACAAAGTCTCTGCCATTACTCCCGTTCCGGGTGGAATAGGAACTATTACAACTGCTGTCTTGTTGAGAAATGTTCTTACTGCAGCCCAAAAAGTTAATTAATAAATCTGATATAACCTGATTGCCGAATCTTATTTTTAAATCTATTAGCAAGTCATACAATCATCTATAGGACATGATTGTATACACTTCAAACAATGAATACAATTGGGATCAGTGATACCTTCGTATTTTGAAATATCGATATTCATAGGACAGTTTTTCGTACAGATACTACAATCGATACAAATTTCACGATTTTTTTTGATTACATGTTTTTTAGTACCAGATATTTTTCCAATAAATTGAAATATGTTCATCAAAGCAGCATAAGGACAGAGGTAACGACACCAGAACCTTTCAATAAAAAACCCACCAATAAAAATTATTATTAGTGAAATTATTCCAGAAACCGATATCGATTCAGGAAAAGAAATAGCCACTACCGGACAAAAAGGCATATATAAATATTGAATCAGAAATAATGCCATTATAAATGTGATGATCAATATAATATATTTGACTACTCCCAATGTTCTGTGAATTCTTAAAGGAAGTTGAGTTTTCCTTTTTTGGGGATTAAGCTTAAATAGATATTCTTGAAGAGTACCAAGAAAGCAGATGTAACCACAGAATTTCCTGCCGAAAAATATAGTACTAATAGCAATTAGAAGACCGATAATCGCCATTTGTATATAAGCAAAATATCCACTGAAAATCATTGTTCCAAAGCAAATGGTAGCATAAGGGCAAAATTGATGGCAAGTTTGAAATTTATAAGGAATCAGGATCAAGACAAATATGACCCAAAGACCCAGGAAAATATTCTGGATCAGTTTTCTCATTGCAAATTTATTCATGTGAACTTCCTTCATTATGTATTTTAATGCATCCCTTTTTTATCACAGCAGCTATTTTGATTTCTGCTATTGAACCAGACGTGAATATATCATCCTGCAGGCAAACAAAATCTGCCTGCCTGCCAACTTCCAAAGTTCCAAGCTGGTCTTCATCAAAAGATAGTGCCGCAGCATTTTTCGTATAAATTTCTACAGCCTGATAAGCACTTAATCTTTCATATTTATTGTGAATTCGTGTAGCAGCATCGATTCCTTTCAAGGCATTCATCTCTGTGATATACCAGTCCGAACTTCCTGTTAGCAATATTCCCCGGTTATAAATCGAAGCCAATCTGTTGGTTCTTAAAGTACGTTCTTTTCCCAGCCTGTTTTCATATAATCCATTAGGATTTGCCCAGAGTCTATCGAACATAGGCTGCATGATAACGCTTACTTTGGCGTTTTTTTCTCTATCCAGAATATCTTCCGTAGTAAGCTCATTGTGAATAATAGCATGCCTTAAATCTTTAGGATTGTCTTTTTGAGCTTTCTCATAAATCGCCAGAATCTGGGAAATTGCAGCATCACCAATACAATGAACAGCAACTTGCAGGTTATTCTTATGTGCGTTTTGAATGAAATTATTCCAGGATTTACTGCTTCGGTAAAGTGAACCATAATTACCGGGTTCGTCACTGTAGGGTTCAGATAGTGCTGCTGTATGTGAACCAAAGGAACCATCTGCCAAAACGCATCCGCCAATTCTTGGAGAACCTGCTTCCAATGCTTTAGGTACATCTGTGATTTGCGGATATAGTATAAATTCAACCGGGAATCGATGCAGGTTATTCTTAATAAATTCGTAGTGTTTTGTATTTGAATGTCCATCGCCGATCATTGTGTGAATGGTGGTATGACCTCTATTCACAGCAATATTTGCTGCTTTCTGATATATCCTTAGAATACTTTCATCATCAAAATTCCGGTGAAACCAGTTAGCGGCTTTTCCGTTTTCTCTTTTAGAAAGATATCCGTTAAAATTACCCGGAAGCGGTATATCCCAATCTATAGATTGAACTGCTTTTGAATTTATCACACAGGAATGTCCGTCAACTCGTCTTAAAATTACTGGAATGTCAGGAAAAATTTTGTCAAGTTCGGAAGCAGTGGGAAAGCGTTTCTCTTTCACCAGTCTTTCGTCGAAACGAAAAGCAAATATTTTTCCGCTTACAGGTTCTGTTTCAGATAATATCGAGAAAACATCTTCCAAGGTAGCAACTTTTTCCAGGTTTGCTCCCATGCTGTATAATCCACCTTCAAAAGAATGAGTATGAGTATCGATAAAACCAGGATAAACAAATAAATTCTGCAGATCTATTTTTTCTATATCAGTTAATTCGGGGATAGTATTATAAATTTCTTTTATAATTCCATTATCAACAAGAGCTGCTGCGAAAGAATCATTTTCATGCTTCATAGAATAGAATTTGGCATTGTAGAAAAGTTTCATAATATTCTCTTTAACATATTATAGAAGAGCGTAACAGGAAATCCCATCACGTTAAAATAACAGCCCGAGACACGCTTTATGAATTGGCTTCCATATCCCTGTATCCCATAAGCTCCTGCTTTATCCATAGGTTCTTTTGTTTTAATATATTCTTCGATCTCCCGCGCAGAAAGCGGATTAAATTCCACTCGAGTCTTCTCATAATCTGAAATCAGATTGTTCTTATATGCAATTGCAATGCCTGTATATACATAATGACTGGCACCTGAAAGCTGCGTTAAGAAATTTGCTGCTTGATGAATATTACTTGGTTTAACTAAAACCTTTTTATTATGATAAACGATAGTGTCTGCAGCTACTATCAGGTAATCATTATCTACTTTCTTACGAATTTCTTTGGCTTTGTTTTCTGCATGGAATTTTACAAGTTTGATCGGGTTGTCATAAATAATATCTTCATTGATATGTGACGGCATCTGAAGTGCTTTTACTCCAATGAGCTTAAAAATCTCTTTGCGTCTGGGTGATGCTGAAGCAAGAACAACTTGTTTATCTTTAAGGAGATTATGGATCATTACTTTTTTACTCCTTTTTATAAAATCTAAAATTCTTAATAAAGATTTTTTTATTTATATGAATATTAGCTGTCAATAATTAAAAAAATATCATCATAAAACCAAACTTTGAATTTATTAATCTACATTTAAATAAAGAATATATCCGATGTTCTTGACAATTAAAAACCGATTAAGAATTTAATCTGTCATGAAAAATGAAAAGAAAATAGAAATCTAACTTGAGTATGGATAATAGTACAATTGTAGAAAGAGGATTTTAAAAAGATTTATTATGAATAAAAAAAGTAAAAACAAGCGAAATGAATTTAAAGAATATAATATTAAAATTTTCAAAGAATTTAAAAGATCCTTAAAGCATATTGTTTTTGATGAAACTTTAACTCTTTATATTCTTCGACCTATAGCTTTCGTTTTCGTAAAAATGCTTTATCCAACCAATGTAACGCCAAACCAGGTTTCACTTATGACTATAATTGTGGGAATTATCAGCGGATATTTATTTTCGCGGGGGACTGTAACCTGCTTTGTAATTGCAGGAAGTCTATATTTTTTCTGCTTGGTTTTAGATTGCGTTGACGGCATGATAGCACGGTTAAAGAATAGCGGAACAGCAGTAGGTAGAATTATAGACGGAGTTGCAGATTATCTGGTTGGGATTTCAGTTTATGTAGGAATGGGAATTGGCTTTGAAAAAGGGCTGATCAACCTGGATTTTTTGCCAATTAATCACTGGTGGATTGTGGTAATTGCGGCTGTAAGTCATATCTTCCACGCTGTGATAGTAGATTATTACCGTGCAGAATTCATGGCACATGGTCTGGGTAAATCAACATCAACCTGGGAAGAAAAGAAAAAATTTACTGCAGAATTGAACAAGATCAAGCATCTACGCGGAAAGTTATTGGAGAAAATATTGATAGCTGTTTATCTGGGATATTCACATCTTCAACTATTCCAATTAGATAAAAAAGAAGAGTATGATCGAAAAACTTATTATCATTCGAACAAACTATTAATTCTCTTATGGTTTTGGATCGGACCTACTGCCAGTGCTTTTATTATTATTATTTCTGCCATTTTATTCAGACCGATAATTTTCTTTATTTATACTATTGGATTAGCAAATATTTATATGATCGTTTTATGGATCATCCAGGTGAAAACAAATAAAAAAATCCTTATAAACAATAAATAAAAGCTTATAAGGATTTTCATAATATTTTTTAAAATTAGTATAGATTCTTTAAAAAATTGAAACTGTTAGAATCAGTTTTCCTCCCTTTTTTTAGAAGATTAATAAGTTAATTGGAAAAAGGGTGAAGAAATTGTAGTTTTTATTACTTTACAAAAAATCTGAAAAAGTACTTTAAGGAAAATATATTCTTTATTAGAAAAATAATTAAAGAGGAGTTGCATTTTGGAAAGTCAAAGAGTATTAAAGAATAAAAAACTTAATATTGGATACGAGAGAACTTGTGATTGTTCAAAAACCCATATCAATTGTTTGACTGCAAAACAATGGCTCAAAAATCAAATTGGTGTATGGCAATTTCTTTATGAAAAACGTGATGTCCGGAATAAAGAAAAACATCCTGCTACATTTCCAATTTCTTTAGCTAAAAAGTGCATTGAACTTTTCAGTCATCAAGGTGAGTTGGTTTTAGACCCATTTGTCGGTAGCGGAACTACTCTAAATTATTAATTGAATTAATTATGAATATCTCTGAAAAAATTGAAGATAAGAAACTTGTTGAAATTTGTAATCACTGTGGAAAATCTGTTTCATTTGGCTCTGGTTTATTTGTAAATAGAATACCTGATTTCAACGATATTGATACAAGAATTGCAAATAATCTTGAATATCCTGAAGGCGATTTCGTATGTATTATTTGTGATACTATACATGATGAAACAAAAGATGTTTAATAAAATTTCTGAAAAAGTAATAGAAGACATTTTAGTAGCGGATAAATCCATTTTATCAGAAATCTTATCTGTTAAAGCATCTGACTTAAGTTTTCTTGCAAGACAGAAAATCCTTGTATCTGGAAAATTAGACTTATTGTATTTATACAAAAATTCATTATTGCTTATTGAGTTAAAGGTCGTTCCTTTTTATAAAGATATTATCTCTCAAATAAATAATTATTATGATGACCTAACTGAACTTCAAAAACAAAACAAATTAATAATATCTAGTTTACAAAGAATTATTATCG
>JAUXIJ010000027.1 GCA_030621085.1 Candidatus Cloacimonadota bacterium
GGAGCGCTCGTTACATTATACCAGGATAACGTTGCATACAGTGGAGTTACCGATTCTAACGGTGATGTTACAATTTCTCATTCATTAATTGCCGGCGATGCAAAAATGATAATTACCGGTTTTAATATTGAAACGATCTATGATGACATAGCAGTAATCCCTCCGGGAGGACCTTATGTATTATTTGATTCTTACACTCTGGATGATACGGCAGGAAATGGGAATGGGTTGATGGATTATGGTGAATTCATCCTTCTTACTTTAAGTGTGGAAAATGTGGGAATCGATCAGGCAGATAATGTAACTGTTACCCTGAGTACAGATGACCAATACATAACCATCACAGATGATACCGAGTTTTATGGAAACATCGCAGCAGGAGCAGTGGTAACAGTAGATGATGGTTTTGCTGTGGAAGTATGTGATTCCATTCCAGATGAACACATGTTCTTATTCCAGGTGAGTGCTACAGATGGAACTAATACCTGGCTATCCAATTTCGTGATAGAAGCTTATGCTCCTGTATTATGGGCAGGTGAAATGACAATAGATGATGCTGCCGGAAATAATAACGGAGTTCTCGACCCCGGAGAAACGGTTACAATCACCATTCCTACCTATAACGACGGACACGCCCCTTCACCCGAAGCAATTGCCGATCTGTCCTGTTCGAATGGATTCATAATTATCGAGCAAAGCCCTGTCAACCTGGGAGAGATAGGCAGCCAGTCCTTCGAAGATGCTGTTTACACAGTTACTGCCAGTGATGAGATCACCTTTGGAACACCCGTTACTTTTAATTATAATGTAACAGCCGGAGAATATATCGTTACCAGGAATTACGACACATCGGTCGGTATATTCATTGAAGACTTTGAATCGGGTGGTTTCACAAACTTTCCGTGGGAATTTGTCGGTTGTAACATTTACTGGCCAAATGTAAACCCGATCGAAGATTTCACGATAATCGATACAATACCTGATATAAACTGGAGCATTGCAACAGATAGTTTTTACAGTGGAACAGCCAGTGCGAAATCTTATCCTATTACTCACAACCAGGCGTCTTTTATAAATGTAACCGTGAATGTTGCAACAGCTGGTGAGATCAGTTTTTATTATCGTGTGGCATGTGAATACAGTCCTTCCCAAACTTATTTCTATGATGGATTGATCTTCTTTATAGATGATGTGGAAGCTGGTCGTTATCAGCCTGAACCCGATGGTTCCTCTCCCTGGACTTATGCCAGTTACCCGGTAACTGCTGGAACACATACGTTTACGTGGGTGTATGTAAAAGACAGCAGCGACGGTAGTACTTCTCTGCCGGAAGATTGTGCCTGGGTCGATTATATAGTCTTCCCCACATTGTCTTTAATAAATGGCACAATTGCCGGACAGGTAACGCTTCTGCCAGCCGGTAACATAGAAGATGTAATAATCTCCACCTATTATGGCTCGACCAATCCGGATGCCAGCGGGTATTATTCTTTTATCAGTCCTGTGGGAATTTTCGATGTTACTGCCAGCCTTGCCGGATATGAAACTATCACCGTTGATGATGTAGAAGTTTTTGAAAATCAGACCACAATCGTAGATTTTGTCCTTAATTACCTGGCTCCTCCCATTAACCTCGAAGGAGAATTAAATGATTGTTATGTCTCCCTGAGTTGGGAACAATCAGAAACCGGTACCAGAGATTTTCAGCATTATAATATCTATCGTAATGTTGACAGTGGAACGTTCACACTTCTGGATACAACCCTTGCTTTAACCTATGTAGATTCTTTGTTCGAAAGCGGAGATTACGGATATTACGTTACAGCAGAATACAGTCAGAATGATGAAAGTGACCCGACCAATATAGTAATAATCTCTTATGTGCAATCTGATGCAGGTAACGAATTAATCCCCATTTCTACCAAGCTGAATGGAAATTATCCTAATCCTTTCAATCCTACCACTTCTATTAAATATGCACTTCATGAAGATGCAAGAACCTGTATTGAAATATTCAATATAAAGGGTCAAAAAGTGAAAACACTAGTTGATAAACGACAATCTGCAGGTTATCATACAATTATGTGGAACGGTAAAGATTCAAATGAAAAACCGGTCTCTTCTGGAATTTATTTCTATAGAATGCGAACAGACGGCTATGATAAAACAAAGAGGATGCTGCTGCTGAAATAGTTTTAATCCCCTCTTTAATTCTCCCCCTATCAGGGGGAGTTAATGGGGGTTGCATAACCATTCGGGACGGTTAATTGATCTTTTGTCTTATCCTTAAAGTCACTGCAAGAAGTTGGAGATTTCAATCCAGCTTTTGACGGAGGGATTCAGGGTGAGGTAGTATAATAATGAAAAAAATATATATTTCTTTAATCTTTATTCTTTTTACCTTTAATCTTTATTCGATTGAAGTAGGCGGTTACATCACCGAGAACACAACCTGGAGTCCGGTTAACAACCCTTATCTTGTTACAGAAAATATTCATGTTGATGCTGGAGTAACCTTAACAATATTACCCGGTACGGAGATAAAATTGAGCGGTGCAACTCATACAACATGGTCTGAGTTTAATCAGAACTTTTGGCTTTATAGTGGTGATTCTGTAGCAAAAATGTTCTGGGTGGACGGTAGAATAGTTGCAGAAGGTACAGAGCAAGACAGTATAATATTCACACGAATGCAAAATGATCCCGACTATTGTTGGGGCTGTATTTACTCACCGGAACAAGCTGAAATGAGTATTTTTAAATATTGCAAATTCGAGTATTCTGCGGGTATTGGTATTTATGTAAGTAGAGTTGCCTGGCATACTCTATCGTTTTATAACGAAATGGCTATAGTCCAAAACTGTGACTTTTTGAATTATAGAGGTGGATTGAGTGTAGGTTATGCAACAAAATACACAGAGGTACTTCATAATAAATTCTCTTATGATTCTAATTTAAATAGTCTTATTCAATCCTCTCACATCACTGATTTACAGATTTATAGTAATGAAGAGGGCTTTAAACCGGCTTTGATTGCAGGAAATCAGTTTCCAAATAGAGGGTTTATCTTTTTATCGTCTATCAATTTTGTAAATAATTTCAATAGTATTTCTGATATTTGTATCGGTTCAATAAATGGTTCATATTTTTATGATAATACTATTACATATAATCAAGGGTGGGGTGGTATAACAGGTGGCAATAGTGGTGATTCCCTTTATATCAAGAACAATCAGTTCATCGGAGGAAATAAAGGAATAAGTATAGATTATGCTTATGTAGAGGTAATTGATAATTATTTTGAAGATTGTAGAATAACTATAAGCCATTCATCTTTGAGTAAGATTATTAATAATATTATTGTTAATAATCCAGAGCCAACTTCAAATCCGGCAATATCGGGTAATGTCGATGTCATCACAAACAATATAATCAATAACTGTGGTGTGGGATTATCTGGAAGCGGAGCAACACAATTTTCCAATAATATCATTTCCAATAATCATACTATATGTTCTTTTCTAACAGACACTAATATTATTGAAAATGAAATAATTATTTGTAATGATGAGATATTTCTTCATACTCCCTCAGTTCATGGTAATCCTATATTCCGTAATTGCATTCTTGATTTTGAACTTCCTGATGGATGTATAGATGGCGGTGGCAATATCTGGGTGGATTCCCTGCAAGTACAAACACTTTTTGAGGATATGCAAAACGGAGATTTTCATTTGATTGAAGGCAGCTTGGCAATTGATGCAGGATTTAATACACCATATTATCATCCATTTGACCTGGACTATAATAAACGAGTCTGGGATGGGAATGGTAACGGACAGGCAAGAATCGATATTGGTCCTTACGAGTATGGGGCGCCTACTCTTGGCAGTATCGAGGGTTACACATACAATCCCACAACTGGAGAACCTGTGGATTATGTTCTCATTAAAATCAATAACCAGCCGGGTGAATTTACTTTCTCTAGTGGTTCAGGTGATTTCCAATACAAACTTCCTGCCGGTGTTTACGATATTTATGCAGAGAGAGTATTTTACGAAGATGTAATCGAGTATGAAATAGAAATCTTTGATGGTCAAATTACACAGGTACAAATTCCAATGCAGGGAACTGTGGATGTGGAAGAACATACAATAATTCCGTTAGCGAATAACTTTAATCTTTCCAACTATCCTAATCCGTTTAACCCGAGTACTACTATTTCTTTTGAATTAGCCACAAAGGACGCTAAGAACGCAAAGCTTGAAATTTATAATGTGAAAGGGCAAAAGGTAAAAGTTCTTTCCCCGAGCTTGTGTCATCCTGAGTTTATCGAAGGGCGAGGGGAAAGAAAATACAATATCGTCTGGAATGGAACTGATAACAATAATAAACCTGTAGCATCTGGGATTTATTTCTATAAATTAAATATCAATAATAATCTTGTAGCTAATAATAAAATGCTTTTACTAAAATGAGAGATTAATATGAAAAGTAAATCCATTTTCTTAATAACATTTCTAACCATAACAACAATTACTTCAGCCATAGAAGTTGGTGGTCATATCATGGAAGATACTGTATGGAACCCGGAGAACAACCCATATTTATTAATCGGAAATATCTTTATAGACGAAGGTGTTACTTTGACGATCCAGCCGGGAATCCAAATAAAGCTGGGTTCAGCATTATTGAACAATAATAATTATGTAAATGGAGAATACTTCATGCTTGTAGGTGAAGAGTCCGTTGCTAAAATGTTCTGGGTAGATGGCAGTATTATTGCGGAAGGTACGGAACAAGACAGCATTATATTTACAAGAGATAATGATGATCTATACAATCATTGGGGAACAATATATTTTAATAATACCTCTCAAAAAAGTAAATTTGAACACTGTTTATTTGAATATTCCTCGTTAATATGCATTGATTTTTGCAATGAGGCGAAAGGAGTTGTTTCCGGCAAAGTAAGTGAACTTTCTATCAAAGATTGTACTTTTAGAGATAATTATTATGGGATATTTGCGAACAATAACGACCAAGTAGAAATAACGAATAATACTTTTTATTTACAAGATGGCATGAATCCGGAATGGTTAAATGGCTCATATCAATATGTTGAAATTAATAATGAAGACGAAAACCAAGCAGATATTTTATTCAGTGGTAATTGTTTGCCCGATAGTAATATTGTTAAAATATATAATTGTAATATTCTCATGAGCAACAACATTCTTTCAAATGTGATCCTTAGCTCTGAAAATTATACTCATTATTATATAAGCGAAAATCAAATATTAAGTAATTATACTGTTAATGCATATTACATTAATTCTATTATCAATCGTGAAGAAACCTACATAGACAACAATTCATTTGAATCTGATCCCAACTCATCTTGTTCTTTTTACCTAAAAGATGGAATTATTTCAAATAATTCATTTAATAATATTAAACTTTCTCTCAGTCATCCCTCATATAGCGAAACACATATTTTCTCAAATAATATTGTTTATGGAAATCGCATTTATTTGTATGATGATTATCAATTTATAAATAATGTAATAGATTCTTGCTTTCTTGATTCTTCATACTTAGTAAACGTTGAATTGAATAATTGTTTCCTCAAACTAACCGGTACAGATATTGCTGCTGCGAATCATATAGATTTTCTTAACTGCTCCATTTTTGGCGTTTTTGACTTCTACAATTTAATGTTCCAAAATTGCATTACGATGGAAAATATTCCAGCTCAGAACAATGGGGGTAATAATATTCAAATCGAGGAATCAGCTTTAGATTCAATATATGTAAACTATTATGGAAATGATTTTCATCTTATCGAAGGCAGCCTGGCAATAGATGCCGGATTAGATACAACTGGTTATTATTATCCATTTGATTTGGATTACAACACCAGAGTCTGGGATGGTAACGGAAATGGTAGTGCAATCATCGATATTGGACCTTATGAATATGTAGCACCAGCTCTTGGTGGCATCCAGGGTTTCACATACAATCCCACAACCGGAGGACCTGTAGATTATGTGCTGTTAAAAATCAATAATGAACCGGGAGAATTCACTTTCTCAGGTAGTTTAGGAAACTTCGAGTTCAAACTTCCTGCAGGAGTTTATGATGTATATTGTGAACGTGTATTTTATGATGATGTAATTGAATACCAAATGGAAGTATTTGATGGGCAATTTACCGTTGTGTTTATTCCAATGATAGAAACCGTGGATGTTGAAAAAAATGAAATAATTTCTTTAGTAGATGATTTTAATTTAACAAATTATCCTAATCCTTTCAATCCGAGTACAACGATAACTTTTGAATTATCCGCTGAGGACTCAGAGAACGCAAAGATTGAAATCTATAATTTGAAGGGTCAGAAAGTTAGAACACTTCATCCATCCCCAAACAGGAGTTTAGGAATGAAAAGTGTAATATGGAACGGTAAAGACAGTAACAATAAAGCAGTTGCATCGGGAATTTACTTCTACAAAATTTCTACAGATAAAAAAACAGCTATGAAAAAAATGTTGTTGCTCAAATAGCTGTAGACAAGCAAATAAGGACTAAATTTATGAGTGATAGAATAAAACTCGTTTCCATATTAATAATAATATCAATTTCTTCTATTTCATCAATTAATATTCGTGAAGATGTTAGTGGAATATGGAATCAGCCCGAATATGTTATTAATAATGATATTAGAGTTCTTTCCGGTGATACTTTGATTATTGAAGATGGAGTAGCAGTAAAATTCAATGGTGACTATCAATTTGAGATCAACGGATCTTTATTTGTTCTAGGAACTGAAGAATCAAAGGTTCAATTTGAATCTTATCAGGAAGATGAAAAATGGAAAGGAATTATATTCTGTAACTACAATTCATCGATTGACAGCAGTTATGTTCACTATGCCGAAATTAGAGACTGTCTGGACCAAAATGGTGGTGGAGTTTCTATATTAGAGTATTCAAATCTATTAATCGAGAATTCTAAAATATTTGATTGTTTAGCTGTATTTGGCGGTGGGATATATATAAATTATGCACATCCAACGATACGGAATACTGAAATATGCAGTAATTGTGCATCTGCTGATGGCGGTGGAATTTATGCAAATCACTGCAATGTAGTTTTAGATAATATTCATGTGCATGATAATGAATCGGGGAATAACGCCGGAGGAGTATTTATAAATTATAATCGACCGATGATCACAAATTGCATAATTGAATTTAATACTGCACAAGGTAATGGTGGTGGTATGCTTGTCCAAAATCATTATGTAGGTTCTGAAATAAGAGACTGCATTATTAGTAATAACTCAGCAGGAATGCGAGGAGGTGGATATTATGATGATGATGGTCGTAGTAATGTTTATTCATCAGCATTTGAAGAAAATACATCGTATTTAGGTGGTGCTTGTTTCATTAGCAATGATGCCAGTAATTTTACTAATTGCGAATTTAGTAACAATAATTCTGAATTCGGTGGTGGTGCAATTTATATGAGTTACGCCGATTCAAGATTCATTAATTGCCTGTTTAGTTATAACGCGTCAGATTTTGGTGGTGCATTTTATTCAACAAGCCATTCATCAGCCAAAATCATTAATTCTAATTTAGTCTGGAATCATGCAGTTTACAATGGTGGTGGCTATCTTACTATAATTGATAATGGAGTGGAAATTTACAATTCAATATTTTATTATAATAATACTGACGAAATACTTGGGAATCAAATCAATATAGGATCAACAACAAGTGAAACCTATATTAAATTCTGCAATATCCAGAACGGGCTGGATGGCATATCCGGTCATCCTGAAATAATGCAACCTCCATTGTATGAAAACAATATAGCATCTCTTCCTCTTTTTGCAGATTCATTAGCAGATTTTTCATTGCTTACAGGTTCCCCATGCATAAATGTTGGGACATTATATTTGCCAGAGGGCATAGTGTTACCTGAACTTGATCTTGCTGGAAATCCTAGAATTTATGGAGATTTTGTAGATATGGGTGCATATGAATGGCAAGGTGTGAATGTAGATAACTCTCAATTATCTATTGATAATTTTCAACTGAGCAATTATCCTAATCCTTTCAACCCTGAAACCACAATCTCATTTTCTCTCGCCCAAGACGCAAAGAACACAGAGATAATAATTTATAATATCAAAGGACAGAAGGTGAAACAGATCGTTTGTGGTCAACTTTCCGCAGGTCAGCACTCAGTGATCTGGAACGGTAAAGACTCAAATGAAAAACCAGTTGCCTCGGGAATTTATTTCTATAGAATGCGAACAGACGGCTATGATAAAACAAAGAGGATGCTGCTGCTGAAATAACCTTGCGAACGGTTGTAAGACATTTTGAATGGTTAAAAAAATATAGGTTGTCAAGCTGGAGCTTGGCAACCAGAATTGAAAATATAACTCGGGTCGGTTTGTTGTTTTCAAATCGATTCGAGATTTTCTTTTTTTAATTATTTATAACTGTAACGATCTGGCAATTAACACCCTGAATGGTCATGGTTGCCTGCACATTTGTGCTGTTGTTGTTACCTGTTTCGGTTCCTACACCGATAATAGTTAAAATATCCCCACTGGACGAAAAAGTATAAATCCCATTATTAGAGGAAGTTGTACTAGTGGTGGGATCATAATTAAAGCCCAGCCAGTAACCGAGCCTATCGACATCCCATGCTCTTCCTCCACCGCCCATTGAAGCAGGAGTTTTGTAGAAAGCATTAGCAACACCGGCATAGATGTTCATTTCAGAGATCATTGCCTGCCGGTTTATATTACGCGAGTTCTGGTTGAACATATCCAGTCCTACCGAAACAGCTACACCTATTATTAACACCGCCAGAATAAGCATGAGGAATTGCTGATAACCCATAATTTCTTATTTCCTTAAAGAGGATATCTCATTTTAATCTCTTTTTTTAAAAGTAATTTTTACAGATGTGCCACCTTCCCTGTTTAATTCTACTATGCTGTTAAGCTGATCTACCAGGATGTTAACAAGTTGCAACCCGAAAGTTCCCGGATTACGAAAATCGATATTCCCGGGAAAGCCGACGCCATTATCGCTTACACTTAGAATGTAATTATTTTCATCGTCAGTTTGCAGTGATACATTGATCTCGCCTTTTTGTTCTCCGGGGAAAGCAAATTTCAGAGAATTAGAGACCAGTTCGTTGATTATCAATCCGCAGGGAATGGCATAATTTATGTTCATCAAAGCAAATTTGATATTCATTTTTACAGAGATCCTGTCTTCATCAACTTGTTGGGTATTCAGAAGTTGATTGATGAGATTTTTCACATAACCCGAAAAATCTATATGAATAAATTCCTCGTCATCTGACATTTTCTTATGGGCTAACGTTACAGATTTTACGCGATCTTTACTGGCATCGAGCGCCATTCTGGTAAGCTCGTCGTCGGTGTATTCCTTCTGCATTTTCAGCATGCTGTATATCATTTGCATATGATTTTTCATACGATGATAAACTTCTTTTAACAGCCTTTGCTTATCATGAAGTTGTTTCTCCAATTCATCTTCTGCTTTTTTTCTATGAACTTCCTGAATACTGATTTCAATTGCAGATGTTATAAGGATCGTGATCCAGCTTATGAGAAGACACCAGAAAAAAGTATCATTATGAATTACAAAATAGCTCATAAACAAAAGGACAATTGAAATAGAGCCAAGAATTGTAAGCAACACGGAAATAATATACCAGGGTATTCTTCTTTTTAATTTTTGAAATGACATGTTTTTCATTTTTTTACTCCATTAAGTTGAATACTTTAAAAGATTATCCATTACTTTTTTATTATTGCAGTAATTCATAGCAGTTTCGGCAGTGATAACTCCGCTTTTTACCAACCTGTAAAGATCCTGCTGCAGGGTGAACATCCCTTTGGTTTTACCCTCTGTGAGCATCTGGAAGATCTCTGTTATATTGCCATTACGTATTGCCGCCTGTATCGAATTGTCTACAGAAAGTATCTCCTTTACCAACGTAAGATTACCTTTTTTATTGGGAACCAGTTTCTGCGACATCACTACTTTCAGAACATCGGCTAATCGGTAACGTACACGTTCCTGCTCATCCGGTGGAAATTCTGCTATAATCCTGTGAATGCTGTCCACTGCAGAGCTGGTGTGCAGCGTAGTAAAAACTTTATGACCACTATCCGTAACTTCCAGAACTGTGGATATTGTAGCAGCATCGCGCATTTCACCTACCATGATAATGTCCGGATCCTGCCGCAAAGCTTCGATGGTTCCATGCCGAAAGCTGATAACATCACTGCCTACATCCCGGTGCGTAATTATACTTTTAATGGATTTGTGAATATATTCTATAGGATTACCGATAATTATAATATGAGCCTTGTTGTTTAAATTGTTCATGTTGATGATAGTATCCAGGGTAGTACTTTTCCCGGAACCGGTAATGCCGGTTATTAGGAACAAACCGGACTTTTCAAATTGCAGATCCAGTCGTTTTACTATAGCAGAAGGAATTTCCAGGTCTTCTGTTTTGAACAATTTCTGTTTTATCAGGCGGAAATTCACTGCCAGTGAATTCCTTTCAAAGAAGATATTTCCTCTGAAGCGAATAGGTTCCTTTGTTTCTTCTATTTTTACGGAAAGAGCAAAATCCAGATTCTTTTGTTTGATAAGAAGATTTTTCTGTTCACCGGCAAGAACACTCATCATTATCGCTGTGGTTTCATCATCCGAATACGCAACCACTTCCATATCGGGAACTTTATCACCATAGGTGCGATACCAGACTTGTTCGTTCGCCCGGGGACCGCCAAAATCCATATCGGAAGCATTTTTTGTTACCATATTTTGAAGCAGAGTCTTAAGGTGTTCAAATGATTCTTTTTTCCAGGTAGTATTTGCCATTACTGCTTTATTTATCAGTTTTATCCTGTTCAATCCCATGCTGTATTCGGGAAGAGAAGATTTCAGTTCATTCAAAAAGGATAATGCCATTTTAACCTCCGGGCATATTTTTACGGAACGATCAGTGTCCCCCTGCCGTTCTTATTTCCGGGAGAACTATTATAAACTTCTATTACATTGTATATCACAGCAATAAAATCCTTCGAGAATTCACCATGAAAATAGCTGTGAACCAAGTTGATATATTCTACCACATCCTTTTCGTAATCCGTAAGATCAGGATTTTGCGGATGTAATAAATAAGCTATGGTTTTCAGTTTAAAAGTGGGAATATCCATGAACACCATTACAGAAGTAGGATCTGTCATCTGGTTCAGGAAAGTTTGTGTTCCCCGCTCCGGAACTGCATACAATTCCAACGAAACCTGTTTATTCATATCAAAAATGGAATCTGCTCCTTCATACAGACCGATCAGGATATCCAATTTTTTCATGAAATGCTCTTCATTTGTATCTCTCAGAAGCTGGATGATTTCTTTGATCTTATCTTTTCTGGGTAGGAATCCACAGCCTTTGATAGCGTTATTAACTTTGAATTTAGAATCTTCCCGCCTGTAGCCATAAGTTGCCACGATGGCATTATGCGGTCCGTCCAGACCGGGCATATCTCCACTAGCGATTCCCTTGATCGTCTCTATTCTTCTTTTAAAATTCCAGGTTGTAAATATCTCCGGGAAATCCGTAAGTGTAAACTCCTGCCATTTCCCTTCCACTTTTGCCCTGATGATGTTCTCATCCAACCTGCTGGCATCAACTGTTTTTTGCACAAAATGATCTCCATCCCAGAGTTGCTCTCCAAAACCACCTGCATTTTGTGAAGAGGTGCAGCCAAAAACAACCAACATACCAATAACAAAAAGCTTTTTTACTAATTTCATACAAACTCCTTTATAAATATTTTTTTATTTCTTTACCAATAATTCCAGCTTCTAACTCAATATATTTTTTTACAGGGCTGAAAGCAATTTTGGGAAAAAGCACTTCTTCTATCTGGAAGAACCCGACAGATTCGGTCATATCTACATGTATCTTGATAGGTCTTTTATCACCTTTTGAGATATGCACTTTTTCGATTCCTGTGGATGAATATTTATGAATATCTCCTACCCGCGGTTTATCGAATAACATGGTGGAAATGCGCGATCTTCCCTGTTCCATATCGCAGCCATCGCCAACCAACACCAGTCCGGCTTCCAGAGTATGTATCGTCTGGGTGGCCATGTGCCCGAAAATACATTCCATGATCAACGATTTCAGGATCACCCTTTTATTTATATTACTATGATAGAATTGTTCCAACATTCTGTCTATTATGGGAATAGCCAGGTTCACGCTCATAAACTCATGCTTATCGCGGCATACGGTCATTCCAATATCATGCAAAAGGGCAGCCGCCAGTACAGCGATCTTGCTGTCTTCCGCTGTTCCAACTCCTTCTTTTTCCAGGTTCAGCCTGATGCCGGCTTCCACCAGGAGATCGAACATGAGAAGCGCATTCAATGCTGCCTTACGCATGTGTACCGGTCCGTGATCATTGAAACCCAATCTTTTTAAAGAAACTATGTTGGCATATTCGTGTAAAGCCTGGATCTGCGGATCGGAAAAAATATATTCGATCACATCGAGTGGTTTCCCGCTTAAACGCATCTTTATTTTTTCTTCAAATTTCTGCTGTATAACAGATCTTTTCATGAATCCTCCGTTAGAAAAATGGCTTTTTCAGAACTAAACCATATTTACTTTATTTAAATTTTTAGCAATTTATTTTTTCATCATCAGAGCAGATAGAAAATTATTGACACTCAAATCCGCACTTTTAGTTTGACGCTCCGTTAGTGATAGAAGTGTGATTTTTTTTAAATTGGGGGTGTAACTCAGCGGTAGAGTATCTGCCTTTTAAGCAGAGAGTCGACGGTTCAAATCCGTCCACCCTCACCAAAAAAATAAATAGATATGTCCCGTTCGTCTAGTGGTTTAGGACTCAGGATTTTCATTCCTGCAACAGGGGTTCGACTCCCCTACGGGATACCAAATTATCCTTTGGGGTGTTTATGTTATGTAAGCACCCAAAAATTATATTAGTTACAGTGGTTCGAACTTTTTTACCATCAAAGAGTATTCCTTCAGGAAAAATCAGTTTTTGTAATCTTTGCTTCAAGTCTATACCAGCATTTATCCAAAGTTTTGAAAGGTTCGACATAAAATCTTTACAGTATTTTATCATTCCACTTACATCATTATTTTCAGTACTCAATTCATTTATTCGCATTTCTTTTATCATAATGTCTTCAATGATCTTTTGTTTTCTTTTCTGATATGTAACATTATCAAAAGTGCGATTAATTACTAATTCTTCTATTCTATTTTGTTTCTCTTCTAACTGTTTGATTTCCCTTTCAAGTCTTGATTTTTCATCATTATCATTCTTTTTTTGCGAGTGCCAAACATCTAATAAAACCTTTTCAAAAAGCTGTAAAATATCTTCTTCAGGTTCTAATTTTTGTAACAGCATAATAAACTGTTCTTCAACTAATTCTCTACCTGTTAAATTTTTACATTCTTTCTGCCTGCATTCATAATATGGGTATTTTTTATTTCTACCCTTTGCCCAGTAACCCTTGAATTTACTTTCACATTTAGCACATCTGAGAATACCTGTTAATGGGAAATCAGGATTTTGTTTATTATGCGGAACACCATTGGTGCATTTACCATCAAGAATAGATTGAACTTTATGAAAGACAGCCTTAGAAACTAAAGCTGGATGGTTGCCATCATGGTATTCATCAAACCAGCTTACTTTCAATAAACCTGCATATAATGGATTTCTTAAAATCCTTCTTAAATGATTACTACTCTTTATTTTTTTGAATCCTTTAGCTTTCAATTTTTGAACTATTTCTGTCTGTTTGTAAATTCCTTTTTCAGCTAAATTAAAAGCCTGTGTAATGTAATCACTATCTTCTGTAGGTTCTAATAATGATCTACCAGATTCTTGTTTAACCATTTTATAACCTACAGGTGCAGGAAAACACCAATAGCCTTCTTTGGTAGCTTGTTTCATTCCTTCAATAGTTCTTTCACTTTTTAGATCATTTTCAAACTGAGCAAATGAACCGATTATATTTCTCATTAAGTTGCCAGTAGCATTATCATTATTATCTTCTGTAACAGATAATGTTCGGATTTTTAGATTTGAAAAGTTCTTAACTAATGCTGTTTGATCAGATAGATTCCGAGCTAATCTATCAAATTTCCAGATTATCAATGCTTTTATTTTTTTCTGATTTTTTACAGCATATTCAATCATTTTCGTTAGCTGTGTTCTATCCTGAGTTTTTGCACTTTCTCCTCTTTCAATAAATATCTTAGTAACTTCATAACCATTTTGAACGGCAAACTTAATGCACTCCGTTTCTTGTGATTGCAAACTAAAACCATTTTCTGCTTGTTCTTTCGTTGAGACTCTACAGTAAATTATAGCCTTCAATTTTACTCCTTTGTTTCAAGATAATTCTGGATTAAAATATTTGCAATTTGATACAAAGTTTCTCGAATTTTCAAAATTTCCTCATTATTATGATTTTCACCCAATGTCTTCTTACATTCTTCTACAGAAAGCATAACACTACCCTTTGCAGTAATTCACTGCAATAGACAGTGAGCTCAGTGTTTTTCTGATACTCTCTGTAGATTCAGAATGATATGATTAGTAACTCGATTCTTTTTCGATATTACTAATCAAATGACCTATATTAATTCAGTCTCATTTATATTTAAAGTAATATTTTTGCCATTATTTCTGATTACTTTTACTTGTTGGAAATCCTTATCAAGTATGTACTTCATAACCTCAGATTTATCAAAGTTACCTTTTTTTATACTATTCTTTGTAACTAATAATTTTTCTGAGTCTTTTTTTGTGATAATAATTTTATCAAAATCATTATTTTTAATTATTTCAATTAATCTTCTTTCTTTATCCGATACAATATTCGCCAGTGTATAGCCTTGAAATTCATCATCAGCATCTGAGATATTTATTTCCTTCATTTTTTTCTTGTAGATTTTAATCAATCTCCCTTTCAGATAGGAATATTGATCTGAAAATTGAATCTCATTTAGGAATCGAAAACCGATATGATACCTGATTACATATTTATCTATCCCAGTATATTTTACAACTGGTATAATCCTTAAACATCGATTGTAATTCTCAAATTGTATTTTATTACTATAAAGTTCATTCATTACTAACTCACCATCGGTTTGTTCATACCACTGTAAAGGTTTCATGCTATCCTGAATTGTTCTCAGCATTCTTTGCTTCTTCAAAAATTCAGCATCGAAAATAGTATTTTCAAATTCATCAAATAAAAAGGTAAATTTTTTCGGGGTAAAATTAATTTTTTCAGCTAAATCATAATTACCTTCCTCTATTAACATATCCCTTATTTTTTTCATTTCATCTTCTGATACTTTTTGAGATTCATTTTTTAAAAAAACTGTTTCAATGATGTCAGATGTAACGAAAGTAAATCGTATTTGTTTTTCCATACGATGCGTTCCCCTTTTATTTCCTATTGATAATTCATAGATTGAAATTGGAACAAGTTTATGCATTATTGTTTTTAGTTCGTACCCTTCCTTCTGTAATTTCTGAATATTCTTAATCCTTTGGGGAAGGTCTTTATTGATCTTCAAATGTTTTACTTTCCCTTCTTGCACTACTTCGACTAAATCATCTAATAGACCAATCTGTCTGTATTTACGTATTACTGATTCAGATAACCCGAGTTTATCCGCTAATTCTTTAAAATCTTTATACATTTTATTCTCCTCACAAACTACGTGGCATATGTTATTTGTAATTGTTTTTTTGTCAAGTAAAAATTACTTTACCAGTTCTATTTATGCAATAACACTTCTGTATAAGCGGAGTTAACTATCTTTTATTTATTTTCCAAATGCTTAATGGTAGCTTATAAATATATTTATTTAAGATTACTTCAACAACAACATCTTCTTAACTTTTTGTAAATCACCTGCTTTTAATTTATAGAAATAGATTCCTGAGCTACAATCTTTTGCATTCCATAGATAATCATGTTTACCGGAATTAAACCTTTGAGTCTCTATTATTTGCCCCTTTAAATTAAATATTGAAAGAATTCCAGTTTCATTCTCTTTGATATCAAATTGAATGTTAGTTACCGGGTTGAATGGATTAGGGTGATTCTGGTAAAGTTTTGTAATTGTTGGAATTAAAATCCCCGAAGAACCAACAACATTATTCACCGTAACATTCCACAGAAAGTTCAATTCATCTCTTGTGCCAAAGTTGTCAGTTACATATAGGGTGACTTCATATTCACCTGCTGAATTAAAGTCAGTTAAAAAAGTATAAAAGCTATCCATCGAAACTTCTTCACCATCAAGTTGCCAATGGTATTCTAAAGGATTCCCGTCAGGATCAGTTGCATCAATGAAAAACATAAGACTATCACTTTCATCTATTGTCTGATCTATTGTTTGCCATATTCCACCAATACTGTCAGCATAAGATAAATTGTTCACAATAATGTATTGATCAACATCTATAACTGTAACATTCCAGAGGAAATTCAGGGTGTTCCTTGAAACATTTCGAGATATTCTGTCTGTTCCAAAATTATCTGTTACTTCTAAAGTAACTACATATTCTCCAGCAGATGTATAATCTGTTGTAAATAGGTATGTGCTATCAATGGAAACCTCAACTCCATTAAGTTCCCAAATGTATTCAAGAAGATTTCCGTCGGGATCGTAACCACTGAAGCTAAAGTTTATATTTTCAGTTTCATTGATTATTACTTCTCCTGGTGCAGGTAATATTTCATTTACTACAATTGTTTGATCTACGTCAATAACTAAGACTGCCCAGCTATAGTTCAGTTCATTTCTGGAAGTATTATTTCTATCATTAAAATTATCAGTTACATTCAGAGTAACCAGATAAACACCAGCAGAAGTATAATCTGTAATAAATAAGTATGTACTATCAACAGAAACTTCTACTCCATCAAGCTCCCAACTGAATGCAAGAGAATTTCCATCTGGATCAAACCCGCTGAAAAAGAAATCTATTGTCTCCATCTCATCTATGGTTACTGTTCCCGGTGGGGGCTGAATATCGTTCACTACAATCTCCTGATCTACATCAATGACTGTAACATTCCAGAGGAAATTCAGTGTGTTCCTTGATACATTTCGAGATATTCTGTCTGTTCCAAAATTATCTGTTACTTCAAGAGTTACAATATAATCTCCTGCTGATGAATAATCAGTTATGAAATCATAGGTGCTGGTCGTGGATTCTTCAATTCCATCTAACTTCCAGCTAAATTCAAGGTTATTTCCGTCAGGATCGTAGGCATCTATAAAGAAATTGATAATTTCATTTTCATTAATTGTTATAAATCCGGGTGTAGGTTGAATGTCATTAACCACAATTTCTTGATCTACATCAGTCACAGTCACATTCCATTCATAATAAATTGAATTATCACTGAAATTGTCCGTAACATCTAAAGTTAAAAGATACAAACCGGCAGATGTGTAGTTTGTTTCAAAAAGATATGTACTGTCTATTGATACTTCAACGCCCTCTAATTTCCAACTGTATTCAAGAGGATTTCCATCAGGATCGTAACCGCTGAAAAAGAAATCTATTGTTTCCATTTCATTAATTGTGACAGCTCCAGGTGTTGGTTGAATATCGTTTACTACTATTTCCTGATCAACACCAATATAATCTTCCTTAATCTCTGTATCTTCAAAACCATCATCTGTAACTGTTAAAGAAACGGTATAAATACCAGGCATATTATATGTGTAAATCGGATTTTGTAAGTATGAATCTTCTATACCATCATTATCAAAATCCCAGCTCCAACTATCGATTGAAGATCCTAAATTACCGATTGTTGATAGATCAGTAAATTGTACAGTCAGTGGGAAGTTGCCAAAGGTTACGTCTGCAGTAAAATCTGCTATAGGTTTTCTTTGGTCATAATAGAAAGCTCCCATATCTGCTATTGTACCATCTTGATCATAAGGTGATGTTGGGTCTCCTGCATCTATACAGGGTGAATTCCATTCTAAATTGAAATTTCCATTTTCGGGATCAATAAATATCGGATCTATATTTAAATTCCCTGTACCAGCATAACCACCTTGAATGTTTGAATAATTGATTATGAAATTTCCATAACCGTAAATTTCAGCGGGATTATCATTCCAAAGAATTGTATTAGTAATTTCAGCATTAGATCCATTAGGTACAGTGATAGCAGCATATCCTCCAATATTATTGTAAAATGTACAATTTGAAATAATCATATTAGATCCAGTCCAAGAACAAATAGCGCTTCCACTATAACTTGCATTATTATTAAATAATAGACATTTTTCAACATTTATTTCAGAATTATGTATCCTTATTCCACCTCCATAATCACTGTAGTTGTCTGAAATACAGCATGCAATTATAGACGGTGATGATGCATTAAGACAACCAATACCTCCACCCTCACCATCGGTACTATTGTTAGTAATATTACAATTCATAATTGTAGGAGATGAAGAATTACAATATATTCCACCCCCCTGACCACTTCCCATTCCATTTGCGTAACCATTTGTTATTGTAAACCCCAATAAAACGGATGTTGAATCTTCTCCACCTTCAAATATCACCACACTATTAAGTTGACCACCATCAATAACTGTCTGGGAAATGTATGTAGTATCCTGAGTAGTCAAGTACAAAGAAGCAACTGTTACATTTTTTCCAAGGAAGGTAATATTTTCATAATAAACCCCAGGTTGAACCAAAACAGTTTCTCCATCTAATGATGCATTAATTCCTCCCTGTATAGTTGAATAATCACCAGGTACATTTATTATATTTTGCACTAATATATAATTATGCTTAATTCTTATGTTCTCAAATAAATTATCAGTAACAGTTAAAGATACTGTATAATTTCCGGGTAAATTATATATATAAGTTGGATTTTGTTCATTCGAATCTTCAGTCCCATCATTATCAAAGTCCCAGCCCCAACTATCGATTGAAGATCCTAAATTACCGATTGTTGATAGATCAGTAAATTGTACAGTTAATGGATATAAACCAGATGTTACATTTGCTATAAAATCTACTTTTGGTAAATGTTGATCATGATAATATGCTCCCATATCCATTCTTGTCCCATCTGGGTCTTGATCATCAGGATCAGTCAACCAAGCAATTCCATCTCCATCTAAATCGGGATGACCAGAATCAATACAGGGTGAATCCCACTGTAAATGAAAATCACTATTTAGTGAATCTACGAAAAGAGGTTCAGAATCAATATTTCCGATTAACCAAAAAACAGATCCATTGTTATTAAATATTCCGCTTTCTCCTCCTTGAATATCTGAATATGAAATCAGGATAGTAGAAGATTGATTTAAAAAAACCTCGTGTGACGAGATATTCCAGAGGATACAATTAACTAATTCTGGATTAGAAAGACCACCACAGAAGATCCCACCGCCATAATCAGCAGCAGTATTATTTGATATAGTAACATTCGTAAATAATGGATCTGAAGAAGAGCAGAAAATCCCACCGCCTTGATTTGAAGTATTGCTTGATATTGTTACATTCTCAATACTCGAACTGGAATTATTAAAGTAAATACCACCACCAGAATTATTTGCAGCATTTTCATTTATTGTTACATCTGTTAATATAAGAGTGCAATAGGAACATAAAATTCCACCACCTAAATAGGCATTATTATTTGATATAATTACATTCTTAAAATTGAGGTCTGAAGAATAACATAAAATCCCACCACCAGAGTCAACAGCTGAATTATTTGATATAATTACATTCTCCAAGTTGAGGTCTGAAGAATGACAGTAAATCCCACCACCAGATTCAACAACTGAATTATTTGATATAATTACATTCTCTAAGTTGATGTTTGAGTTATCAATACAGTATATTCCACCGCCATCCTCATCAGAACTATTATTTATAATTCTCAAATTATCTAATTTAGGAGAAGATAAATTATCACAATAGATCCCTCCACCATTATTATATGTATAACCATTTGTAACTGTAAAACCTGTCAGTACTTCTGTTGAATCTTCACTACTATCAAAAGTAACCACACTACCATTTTGGAATCCATCAAGTATAGTCTGAGAAATGTAAGAAGTATCTTGAGTTGTTAAAAATAAACTACCAATTGTAATGTTTTTCCCTGCATAATTTATGTTTTCAAGATAAGTGCCAGGTTGTACAAGTATTGTATCTCCATTAACGGATGCGGAAATTGCATCATAAAAGGTTATATAGTCTGCTGGAATGTTAATAATAGTTGCGTTAATAAAAGCAAAAAACAATAGAAATATAATCATTAAGATTTGTTTCATAAAAACCTCCAAATTACACTTTTCTTTCAAGTTTCTTCAGGTCATTAATCAATTATTTAAAATTATAAAATTACTTTTGATAAAAAGTGAAAAACATAATCTTTTGTCAAGAATATAATACACATGCGTATATGACTGGTAAAAAACCTTTAGTGATATGATCTCATTCTCACGTGCGTAGTGATGTCCGCATATTATTTTGAAAATTGGTTTTCTCACGTGCGTATATGATAGGAAAAAAACCTTATAAATTCAGGTTATTTTTCTTACGTGCGTATAGTGTAAGAAAAACCTTTAGTAACACTATAAAAAAGTTTTTTAGAATCGGATAATTATCCTGTTTTTGTAGTTGTTCACTCCTTATATAGACTCGCATAAAATCGCTCAAATTTAAAACGATAATCTCAAATATAAGGATTTGTACTAATGAAAGATTAACGGGTCTTCAGATAACCAAATAGATGCGTTAAAAGGCTTTTTAAACATTGATATTCATTATTACTATAAATATTATGTTATACTGTCTATAATTCTAATTAGTGTATTATAATTTACGCATACTTTTTATCAATTCTTCTGCTCTTCGAACGTTAATTTTATATTGTTGATATTCTTTAGGGTACTTTTTATATATTGTTTCTACAGTTTCACCTGTAGATGTTACTGTCTCAAATTTCCAATTATCAGCATCACCCTCACAGAATATTCTTGAGACAATTATATCCATTTCAATCCATTCAGAGTAAGAATAGTTAGTTCCATTTTTATCGTTATATTCTTTACGTAAAAGATCAAAGTCTATATCATCAAGTGTATGAATTGTGATAGTGATTGGTTCTTTTTTAGATGGAATTATTTTTCTTTCGATTTTTTCAATTCTTTTACTGAATTTCATAAGTTTTATTGAACGGATATTTTTTGTTCAAGTATTTCTAATCGTTCTTCAATATCTTCTAACTCTATAAACTTTTTTATACTTTCAATAATATATTTTGCTGTTCTTAGTTTTACAATCTCGCTATCACTCTCCAAAAGATTTTTTAAAACCTTAACAGCATCCATTGAGGACTGTTTTAATTCACTAATAGCATCTTTAACTATTACTTTACGTAATGTTTCGATTTCATCTCTAAATTTTGGATTTTTCATCCAGTTATAATAAGTTGTTCGACCAATTTTTGCTTTTTTAACTCCATCATTTACATTTTTAGCACTAACTATAGTTGGAATCAAGCTTATTTGTTTCTTTGTTAATTCTGTTCCGTTTTGTTCTTTTTCGTTCATATTTAAAAGCCTTGTTTAATGGTTAGAATACCATTGGGGATATAATCTCTTATGATATATAACGTTGTTTGAGTACCTGTTTCTGTTTGATCAGTGGTAATAATGTTCTTAATCTATAGAGTTTATAAAGTTCTTCAAAGATTTCGGTATAATTCTGGTTCGAAATATAATCAGTTTGGGATACCAGATTCTAGCCGATTTGAATTCAAATCGGTTTTTTTACTTTATACTCAAATGAAATTCTTTGATTAAAACTATTAATAAAATTTAGATATCAATAATCCCGTTGTTTACGGTGGGGAAATGACAATTTCAATATTAAAAATTATCGTCATTAGTTAGCTGTTCAAACAAGCCTGTCACATTATTATAACCCGTTACTTTTGTATTCATAAGCTCAGAGTTTATAGTTTTCCCCAGAATCAAACCGGCTTTGTGATAAGCATGCCCAATCTTTCGGAATCTCTGTAAACTCGTGAATTGAGAATTATTTATCGTCTCACTAACTTTTATTTCTATAGGAACAGGACCAAAACCAGTATCGATGATTACATCAATTTCATTACCATTATTATCTCGATAATAATACAAATTACTTCTACGACCCGTATTATAAAGTCTTTTGAGAAACTCCATAATAATGAATGTCTCAAATAGTTCTCCCCGCATCGGGTGATTTTGTAACTGCTTGAAATCCTGAATTCCCAGAATAAAAGAAACAAGACCTGTATCCAGAAAATATAACTTTGGTGATTTTATTATTCGCTTGTTGAAATTCTTATAATATGGTTGAAGACGGTAAATTAGAAAACTGGCTTCGAGAATTGACAACCATTCTTCTACGGTTTTGGCAGAAATCCCCACTTCATTTGACAATGATTCTTTATTTAGAATGCTGCCCGTTCTGGCAGCACAAACCGAGATAAAACGCTGGAATTGTGCCAAATCATAAACATTACTTATCAGGCGCACATCTCGCTCGATATATGTATTCACATAGGAAGAATAAAAATCTGTTTCCGGTATTTTTTTATCATAAATTCTGGGATAGAATCCGGTAAAAAGAATATTGTTCAATGGAATTATTCTGTCCTTATATAATTCCTGGTAGCTGAAAGGAAGGAGCTTCAGAATTCCAGTGCGACCGGCAAGAGATTGTCCAAGATTATGCATGAATTCGAACTGGTTGCTTCCTGTTAATATAAAAAATCCATTAATGTTCTTTTCATCAATAATTGTTTGAATATAGGAAAACAATTGGGGAACACGCTGAATCTCATCTATAATGGCACCTTTGGGAAATTGATTTAAAAACCCGATTGGATCTACAGTTGCCAGTTCCCTGATGTTCGGATTTTCCAGGTTTACATAATTTTTATCCGGAAAGGTGGACCTGACTAAAGTTGTTTTACCGGATTGACGCGGTCCGGTTATTGTAACTACCGGGAAAGAGCGAGTTAACTGCTTCAGCTTCTTTTCTGCAATGCGCTTAATCATAAGACCTCCAATCTATGTATTACTGAGTACATTTCTCAGAATTACATAAAGCGTGTCAATTATTTTTTTAGCTAAAACAGCGTAAACTGCAATTGGAATGCTTTGTTGCAATAGGAACATGTGTGTACCATGGTATACACAAAGCAGGAAGGATAAAGTGAAAATTATAAAGGTATCAGGTATTTGGTATTTGGTTTCACTTTTTCCTGCTCTCCACAAACTTCTTCGTCAGGAATCTGTAATTACCGCGGCGAATGGTGATATTGCTACTATCGAAATATTCCAGGATGATCATCGAATTCGTTCTGTTGCATTCCATAATATCGCGAAATTGCGCAACCGAAATGCCATCGGGATTTTGCTTTAGAAATTTAAGTAGCTGCTGTTTTGCCTTTTCCACAAAATCGTGGTGAAAATACTTTTTCTGCAAGAAATATGCTTTTCCTTTATCAACTAAATAATTGAGAACCTGGCGCAGTTTTTTTTCATCCACATCTTCTTTTATTGCTATTTGAATTTCTGCAATATCAGCAGAATTACTGCCAATATCTTGCAGATAGCTTTCCACTTTATCTACCAGGTTTTGTGTATTTTTATCTAATTTGACATCATGTGAAGTTAGTGACCAGCTTTTGTTAGTACATTTCAGTTTACCATTTTCCTGCATATCATCAAGCAGCAGCTTTAAAGTCATTTTAGTTATTTCATTCTGCTCTGTACCAAATATCCCCATTAATTCATTAAACGTTTTGCCCATTTTTTTCAAAGGATTTTTTTTATGAAATTCTTGCAGTCCGGTTAAAATTTTATTGCGAGTTGTAGTTTCAAATTTCTTTTGCATAAGAAGAATGCTGCTTTCTGTCTGGTGAAAAACAATATCACCAGGTAATTGCCGGAAAATTATCTCGATCAGATCGTCAGGTTGTATATTCAGTTTACTGGCAATATTCGTATGAAGTACAGGTAAGGGTGCTTTTCTTATCTCTGCTAAAACATGTTCTTTCAAATCCCCGGAAGAAAGTTTGTTAACGATGTCTATCTGGTCTTTTCTTCTCCTACGATGATGCAATGGATACGGATCAACAATCTCTCCCCCGCCCAGTGTGAGATCTCCGGATGAATTCCTGATAATAAATTTATCTCCAAAAATTGCAATTATCGGTTTGGGAAGATAGATTTGCACCAGGCAGGTTTCTCCGCTGGATATGGAATTCTTATTCAACAGGTGCATCCTTGCCATCAGCCTGCTGGTACCCAGAAGAAAGATAACCTGACTCCAAAGCTGAAGCGAAACATCTGGCTGGAAGATAGTTATTTTTGCATCGATCAGCCTAGTTTCTTTTATTTCTCTATCGGAAAGCACCATACCACGTGTGAAATCTTTCTGCTTGAGCCCTACCAGGTTAAATGAAGCCCTGTCGCCAGCACTAATAGTATTAACTTCTTTACCGTGATGTTCCAATCTACGGATGCGCAGTTCTTTATTTCCGGGTAAAAGATATACTTCATTATCTTTGGATATTGATCCTGATAGAACAGAACCGTTGGCAATAGTACCAAAACCTTCCTGCGAGAATATACGGTCGATATACAGGCGGAAAGCCCCTTCGGAACTACGTTGAGGAATCTTTTCAAATAGATCTGTTATTGCTTGTAGAAGCTTATCCATACCGGATTCACTGACTGAGGATACTTTAACGATAGATGCATTTTCCAGGAAAGAATCTTTTACAAATTCACGAAGCTCTTCTTCAGCCAATTCGATCAGTTCCGTATCAACCAGATCCACCTTGGTTAAAACGATTATCCCGTGCTTTATGCCGAGCGTATTCATTATTTCCAGGTGCTCTCTGGTCTGATGCATTATTCCTTCATCCGCAGCGATGATGAGTAGTACAAAATCTATTCCGCATGCTCCAGCCACCATCGTTTTAATGAAATCTGCGTGACCGGGAACATCGATAATTCCCACGCTATTCCCATCCGGCAGATCAAGATGCGTGAAACCCAAGTTCATGGTAATGCCCCGCTGCTTTTCCTGTTTATGTGTATCGCAGTCGAAGCCGGTTAAAGCTTTAATAAGAGCGGTTTTACCATGATCCACATGTCCGGCTGTTCCCATTATCAAATGTTTTTTATCCATGTTCACTTCCTATTATCATATTACATTTTTTACTTTTTTTTTTAATTTGATTTCGTCAAGCAATGATAGTATAATTCATTATCAAAAAATTCTTTACATATATAGTCTGCTGCATTTGTTGGTTTCCTTAGAGAGGATGGAACTGGTGTTTCAGCCGGTCTTCAAAACCGGTAATGGGCGGCTAAAACTGTTTACGGCAGGTTCGATTCCTGCCCTCTCGGTCATTTTAAAAAATAAAAACTTCGGAGGTTATTTTGACCTCCGAAGTTTTTTTATTTATTGAGTAAAGGCTTCTATTTAAGAAGCAACATTTTGCGGATGATTTGTTTTCGCTCGGTCCTGAACTGATAGAAATATACTCCTGAAGAAACCTGTTTACCGGAATTATTTCTACTATTCCAAATTACATTATGAAATCCTTTCTCAAGATATTCATTCACAAGTGTTTTTACCTTTTGGCCTTTTATGTTATATATTGCAAGATCCACTTTACAATCCACTGGTATTGAGAATGAGATAGTTGTTTCCGGATTGAATGGATTTGGATAATTTTGATACAAATCAGGATAGTTTGGAATGATAATCTCGGGATCAGATGAAGTGTACATTATTTCCTCATTAGACAGAAGAAGTGAAATTAGATTCTGTTGCTTTTCAAAAAACTCATTTCTTGAGTTTGGTTTAAGCTGAGGATATCTTCCAATATAGGATCTATCAGGTTGCCCCATAAGTAGATATGTATATCCAATATCTATAACAGCATATATCGAATCCTGAACACTAGGAGGATCGGCAATATAGTTCTCAAACCAATCAATAGCACCCTGATAATCTTCTAATTCAATTCTACAGTAATTCGCAAGATAATCCGCAAAATCAGCTATTTCAAGATTATAATGTAGATTAGGTTCTTCTCTAAAATAAATTTTAAGACCCTCATAATCACCACTTGTATAAGGTGTAACGGTTAGCAAATCTTGAGCTGCTAATTTTGTATATTTAGATTCAGGATATGTATCTATGATTTGTAGATATAGCTCTTCTGCTAAAAAGTAATATTCATTATCAAAATTATATGAAGCAAGCTCATACATTTCTTGGTCAGGATGTACAATTAAATTTGCTCCTTGAACTAAATCCCAAACTGGTTCGTAGGTATATTGTGAAGATGGGAAAAGGTATTCTTCCAGATTACTTGTATTGTTCCAATAGTTCCACCTAATATCAAAATTAACTTCTTCAGGAGCATAATTACATCTAACATATAAACCCTCCTCGGGAAAAATATTATCATAGATAATATTATACCGTAAAGTCAATGGAAAACTATCATAAGCAAATGCGGTCTCATCATTATAGTTATTATGAATCATCTGATAAGGCTCTTGTTCACTACCTATGATTTCAATGTTGCAATTTCTTAAACCAGCTACGCCAATGTAGTTATATTCAATTAAATTATCATTAATAATATCAGCATAACTATGGTATATCTCAATCCCATATCCATATTGGTTATGATGGATATTATTACCCCCAATCGTATGTTCCTTTCCTAATCCAGACTCATTTATCCAAAATGCTGTTTCATAATTTGAAATATCATTATTGAGTAATTCATAATTATCGCAACTATTCAACGATAATGCAGTTATTTCAGGATTGTTTATGAAAATATTTTCATTGCAAATAACCTCATCACATTTGAATGTATAAACATTACTCTGAATCAATGAATTACAATTGAAATTAATTATACTTCCTTCTTGTTCTATCAATGAATTGGAAAAATTCGAGTTTTGTATAATCGTAGTTTCATGTAAAAAAAAGTTACAGTTAGTAACTATAGCTTCATTCAATTCAATGGAAGTTGAATTTGTATATAGACCTACAATATCATCATTATTTTCAGAGTAAAAACTAACAAAATCTCCGATTATTAAAGTAGCTTGATTAGCCATTAATTGGCTACTTGGTTCAAAAATAATTATTGTATTATCGGTAATTGTTAGTGTTACTCCCGATAAAATAATCACACTTGATTCTATCCTAATTAAACCACTCCATTCAGTATCTTCTATTATATTCGATGTTATGATTGTTTCATTGTATTCATCTGCCCCAATATCCACAAAAGCACCAGAACCTGCGTCAATGATTCTGTTCTCACCATCTAGATCAATAGTAAGATTTACGTCTGTAACATATGTGTTATCTCCAGCATCACAACATATACTTGTGCTTAAAATATGAAAATCCTGCTCATTTACAAATTCCGGATCTTCATCATAACAATATAAATTTAACGATAATGTGCTATAATTATTATTAATAGCGTCTTTATCTGAAAGAAGACAATTATTTACATTTATCAGTTCAGTTTCATTTTCCAAGTCAATGGAGAATGTTTGTGGAAATTCATTATACATAATTGAATTATTCACATCGCAATGCGTTCCATTGAAAAAGATATCAGCACCTGCAGCTGAAGCATTGTTATTCCTCATTGTATTGTTCACAAAATCAGGATTTACATCAATATAGAAATATACACCTCCTCCATAACAGGCCATATTATCATAGAAATAATTATTCAATATTTCATAGTTAAATACTGAAATATTTGAATATATGCCTCCTCCATTTTGTGCAGTATTATTCAAGATCATATTCCATTTCACCGAACAAGAAGAGTTCAAAAAATACATTCCTCCTCCATCATTAATAGCATTGTTATCTCTAATAATGTTAGATATAATACCTATAGTTGAGTATATTATATTTATTGCAGCTCCATATTCACTTACGCAATTCTCGATTATATTTTTGCTGATTGAGTTCCGTTGTGTATAACATTGGTATAAAGCTATTGCTCCACCTCCATAACCCATGGGATAGGAATTTAATTTGGGATCAAATCCCTGGCTGGAACAGAATGAAATAAAGTTATCTGTAATATTTGGGTTTGTATTCTCAAAATACATCGCGCCACCAATTCCTCTAGCAGTATTATTAACAAAGTTATTATATTGTATACAATTTGTTGAACTATAACCTCGACCACAAATTGCCCCTCCACACAAACCGGTAGTAGGATTTGTCATATTCTCATCGAATGAACTATTTTGAACATTTAAGTTGGAATCATAGCAATATACACCACCTCCATAGCCATTACTACTGCCATTCCCTTGAGCTATGTTTCCTATAAACGATGAGTTATCAATTTGTATTATCCCCGAATTTACTATAGATATTGCACCTCCATTTTCTTGACATACATTATTCTGAAATATACATTCAATTATGCTTATATTATTACTGGATTGTTCAATATGAATAGCACCTCCATTCTCAGTGGCGTAATTATTATAAAATCCACAATTATTTAGATTGAAATTAGTTATTGCATCTATGCGGATCGCTCCACCATTTGTGCTTTCGCCATTGTAAAATAGACAGTATTCAAGATCATCAACTGTTTCATTTGCATCGTAACGTATTCCACCCCATTTTGATTCAGAGGTGAATGCAATTTCTTCATTCTCTTTTCCTTGAGCCAGCAATCTACCTGATGATGAAACTTCAATATACAATGATTCATCAAAATCAAAAGTAGTTTTTGGTGAAATCTCCAAAATTTGATCAATATCTAAATTGGATATAATATGTGCAGGTGAATACGATATAAAACGTTTATCATAATAATCCACTTTGTCTATCTCGTACTGATCAACAACAATATATTCACCTATATACTCGTAGGCACCAATATCGATTATTAGTCTTCCATGTTCTTGAGTAATTCGAAGATTTCCAAGAATATCCAGACCTTCGTCAGAAAAGCTGCGATCCCCACCATTTATACAAATTGATCTTTCAGTGAGACAGTATGGGTGATAGCCAGTTCCAACAAAGCCCGGATCATGATCGAGATTATTAAATTGATCGCATTCATTATCCTGGATGATATTGTAGCTCACATTTTGATTGAAATAAGATGGGAAAATTTGAGTGTCGTCATTAGCCACATTATCCCAGACAATATTGTTTTGTATCACAGGAAATCCTGTGTAACAATAAATTCCGGCTCCAGAAACAGCATTATTCCCTATAATTGTGTTATTAAAAAGATTATTCGATGTGAATGTAACATAGATACCACCACCGTTTATAGATTCATTCCCATCAAACACATTACTCTTAATTGTTACTTCATTCATATTTGAATAGATACCACCACCATTTTGTGACGCAGTATTATTCTGAATATAGTTTGCGAATATTAGAGCTGTAGTACAATCAATTTCACCTCTTAATGTTCTCTCTCGGATATGCTTTTTTGTTTTGGTTCCGTCATCACGATTATTACGATTTTCATCCAGGAATATTCCGCCACCGTTAGGAGCTATATTATTTTCAACAGTATTATTCATTAATTGAATTAATGAATTTAGGCTATATAAAGCACCACCATTCTGAGTTGCTTCATTTAAAGTAATTAGATTATTTTGTGCTGTTATATCAGAGTTTTCACAATAAATGGCAGCTCCGTTTGTAGATAAATTATCATGTAAATAACAGTTACTAATGAATAGATTCGAGAAATCAATAGATTTAATGGCTGAGGAATGAGCTTCCATTATTTCACAATAATCTATCTCTGATAATAATGATGATAAATTATCGTCGAAGATTATCCCTTGCCAGTAATATTGGTCTGTATCATCAAAATCTTTAAACATTATGAAATCTTCTTCATCTCCTTCAGCAATGATTTGTCCTTCTACTAAAATACTATGATTTTCAACAAATCTAAATATAACTGGATCCGGTTCAGGATCTCCTTCTAAATTTTCGTCGCATTTATTTATGTTGAGAAGTATATCAGAATGGATAATAATATCTTCATAAACCAACACTTCAGGACATATAATTCTCCAATCTGACGAAATATTACCGGAAATCTGATTTGGGTCAATGTTAGGATACGCTGATGAAAAAACTATTGGAGTTCCTTCCCCTCTCAGTTCAATTTCTATCGTAGATTCATCAAGAGCTGTATTAACATCCCAATCAGGATCATTATCTTCATTATTTTTCCTATCATCACTTATAATAATCATATTTCCTTCAAATCCATCAATTGGATGTAGACCAAGCTTGTATGACCGGAAACGCAGCTTAAAGCGATGTTGCATTCCTACTGGTATATCTATTGTCATAATTTCACGAAACCAACCTTCAAGATTATCGCCTAATGATTTTTCATCTCTTTTCTTTGCTGTATTCTTTGGGCTGGAAAGAGTGGATTTCGTGTATGAAAATTGTTTATCATTTTTATTGGAATTCGATTTTGTTACAATAGAATTATCAGGAACTCCCTGGATAACTTCTTCTCCAAGGTCAAAAACCTCAAAACCAAAAGGAATATGGATCTCCAAAGTATCCATTATACTATTACCACGATTCTGAATGATAAATTCCTTTTCTTCATTTGATGGTTCATTATTAGCAGGGAAAGAATCGAAAACAAAGTAATCCATTTCAAGAAGTTCATCAAGATTTTTCAACTCGTTATCAACTTCTGCACAGATATTTATTTCTGAAGAGAGGGCTAAACCAGATAATGGAATTATAATATCCGATTCATCATCATCGTTATTCAATATCCTCAGATTGCAACTATAATATCCATAGCAATCCGGTTCAAAGTATACGTTTATATCAAGCGGTATAAGTGGAATAACTCGAACGTTGTCAGGATCGGTTAGATCATCTGTGCAGGGTTCTTCTTTTGAAGTGCTTATATCTGATGATTCGGTAAAATCAATCTCTTTTAATATTATCTTTCTGTCTTGCTCCCCGGATGTATTATCTTCTCTGGTTGTATGCGAATAGAAGTTATTTGACCTACTATCCCTACCATTTCTTCTAGTATTGTCTCCATTTTCCTGTATCTCTATTCGAAATTGACGCGTACAATTGGGATCACCTTCTATAGAAACTTCTAATACTAACATCCCGTCGTCCAGAAAATCATTTCCCAGGTTATTTATAGTTATTGGAATTGTGCTAGATTGTTCTACATATGTATCGGGAAAAGGTAATTCTGTGAAACCAATCCCAAATTCCTCTTCATCCTGATCGAGGATTTCAATTTCCGGTACAGGATTATTCATGTATTCGAAAGCTCCGATATCTACTTGACCATATAACCAGTGTCCATTCAGGATACTGTCGCCATACTTTCTGGGATTACCCAATATATCAATTTCTTCAGCAATATTGGAATAATAAATCTCACTTCCCGAATTGATCAATTCAGAATAGCTATGTAATAGATAGGAATATGGATCGGTTTCATCTGAATTAAAGTGGATATCAAATTCGTTATTATTTTCATAGCTGCCAACAAATAAACCATCACCACAAATAAGACTATTTTCAGCGCCTTGAACATTACAATACTCAATATCAGGTGAATCATCTTCTATAAAATAGACATTGTTATAAATTGGATCTTCTTCAGAACCAATGTTGTTATCTAATATGGAGTTATATATATCGACATTTGAAAATTGTATGTAAATTCCTGCACCATTTCCTTCACCGGTTATAGCATTATTCAGTATATTATTATTTAAAATAGTAATGGGACTACTTCGGAGATAAATTCCACCACCATATTCTGCGGTGTTAGAAGAAATAACATTATTTTTGAAGACAGGTGAGGAGTTATGAAAATAGATACCTCCACCGTAACTACTTGCTCCACTTTGGCAAGTATTTCCATAAATTGCATTCCCTCTAATTATCGGACTTGACTCATAGCAATATATCCCACCCCTTTTACATCATCTCCGGTACATTCTACCACGTTGTCATAAATCTCATTATTCAAAATGTTGCAATCCGAATACGAAATGTAGATGCCTGCACCATTATATATGGAAAAACAATATCTTATTATGCAATTCTCAATTGTTACCGGATTCACGCAATTAAGAATTGTTATACCAGGACCACCATAAGATAAATTCCAATATTTTGCATATTCGATTATGCAGTTCTTTAATATCGATTCTTCTGCAGTCTGGAAATGGATTCCACCCCAGCCTTCTCCCTGGTTATCTTCTGTAGTTGTAAATGTTATCTGGTTATTTTCGAAACCTTCAGCAATCAATTTACCGTGTACATTTATACTACCCATTTCTTGGAATATAATCGAAACACCTGGTAATATTGTAAGTTCACCATCCTCTTCGATTGTAACGTCACCTGTGATTAAAATTTCATTTTCATTATAACCCCAAATAACAGCACTATTATAAGATGGAGATTCAAGAACCAAACTTCCTGTTTGCACCATCTCATAAGCACCAATGTCTACAGCATTACCTCGTATTCTTGGTACTCCAGCTATATCCAAGTATGGTATTACATTTTCAATATTAATATTGAAATATTCATGTTTCATCCGACAACCATTAGAATTCCATAAATAGTGATGCCACTTCGGGAAGCCAAGAGACCAAAGTGAATAACTAAGTTGTGATGGTCTGGATAATCTTCCACTATCTATTATCGCTGTATCTGGATTTTCATATTTACATCCTCTTACCTTTAGTTTATTTTCATCATGCCAATAGTCTAAATGCCACCAGTTATTATTAACATTATTTGCATGTGGCCATTCCTCCATGAATCTAGAATAATTATACAAAATTTCATAACTAAAATCAACTGGTACATTTGTATACCAATATCCAGCATGATTATATGTATCTTGATAATCAATATCCAGAGTATTTTTCCCTGATCTATAATTGCAATCTCCAATAAAGCAATTTAAAATTTGAGGAGCTCTTTCTAATTTAGTTTTAAATTTAGCATCTAAATTATAACTGCCATTATTATAAAATTTGCAATTCAATATAGTGATGGGTGAATGAATGGTTCTTACTCCAGTAGTGTTGTTGTATATATCATTATTTGAGAAATAGATATAATCTACATTTTCAAGTTTCACACCTTCGCTAGAATCACTTATAAGATTTCCAAATATTGTTGGTGATGAATTTTCAACAAATATTCCATAATCATTTTCAGAAATTTCACAATTTATAACTGAAACATTATTATGATAAATCTCAATACCCCAAGAATCCGATTTTTGGATATTACAATATTCTAATTCTGAACTTTCAGTCATTATCTCTTCGCATTCTAGAAAACGTATACCATCCCACTTGTTATCTATTTCACTTTCACTAAATACAATGAAATCACCAGGGGTTCCTTTGGCAATCAATATCCCTTTTACATTCAAAGCTGCATCGGTAGTAAAATACAATTCAATACCAGATTCCATTGTGACGGTAAATCCTTCGTCAATCTCAATATCACTTTGAATATAATATGGTGAAGCATAATGTGGCATTAAACTTTCCCTGATAATGCCACGAACATTATTTGAACCTAGATAATATTCATAGCAAGCGGGATTATCTGGGTTTCCCGGGTTTCCACCAACTATTCTTAAAATGTATATCTTCGAAGACTGTTCAACAATTATACCAGAATCTATGTCATAAATACTATAGTCATCAGGATAATCTGGAATCTCGGAATCAAGATCTCCAATTGCATACTCGAATACCCAACTGCCAATCAAGCTTGTAATAAATACTTGTTTTTGATTTAAATGCCAACCAGGAAATGGCTCTAATGTTGGTTTTACAATTATTTTAAATGTTACAACCTCAGAAGGTTCAAGGTAATAATCGTTTGTGTTATCAACTTGATACATTTTAGCTTCGATATCTTCCGAGAAATTTAATATAATTGGATTCTCATATTCATAGAAATCAGTATTTGAAGAAGAAGGTGCTTGATCTGGCCATAAAGGAGGCCATGAATCCCATTCACTTTTTTTTGCATAGTAAATACTTAGGTCTGGTTGTATAGTAGAGTCATCTTTATTTAATGTAATATGAACTTCATTTACACCTTCGTATTCACCGTTATCATTAATTTCAACAGGATATCCTTCTTCAGTTACTTCAAAACCTGGTTTTTTCGCTTTTAATGTATATACTACATCATCCACCAGTAAACTTGAACGACCATCTTCTTCTACAGAATAAGCTCTTGCTTTAAATTCAGTTGTTTCAGTAATAGTGATCGGGGTTGAATAATGATTTGTTTCTCCAAGTGCGGTTTCATCATATAAGGGAGGCCAATAAAAACTATCAAAATTAACATCATCACTTCGTAAATAAAATTTATAATCGTTGAGATCATTCTCATCTCGTAAGTAATACATATAATTATTAACTTCATTATCCCTTTGTTTCAAAGTTCTATCATTACCGTCTCTAACATTAATACTTATCCCATCATCTTCGCGAAAGCCACCAAATGGTATCGGATGATCATATACACCAGGTACATATCCGTCAAATGATGGTGTTGGGACTCTTACTTTATCTGTTATATCAACTTCACAAGATGCAAATGCATCATAATTATCAGTTATGGTAAATTTTAAAAAATCATCCCACGGAAAAAGTAAAACATAATTTAATTCGTCACCTATAGCCCAGGTGTTTTCAGCAAAATCAAAACTGAAAAAATCTTCAACATCGGTATAATATCCAAAAGTCTGCCCACCGTCTGTAGAAACTTCAAGTAAAGCATATATAATCGCTGTTTCTTCTGAACCCGTTATTGTACCAGTTAATACAAGTTCAGCATCTACAACATCTAAACCATCATTCGGATAAGTGAATGTAATTGCCAGAGGTTGATGTATATAGAGATTATATACTGCCTCATCATTAGAATAAACTTTTATAAAATAATACTCATCAGATTGCAAATTATCTTCATCAGGAATTATATCTAATACTTGATAATCTGAATTATACCCTACAAATGAATAACCCGAACCAGAGCTTGATGTTCTTATCTGTGTATCGCTTGTTCCACTCCCTGTTGCTTTCCACAATTCCATTACAGTATTATCTGTAGAATTGCTTCTTTTGAGATAAATATACCAATTTTCAGTCAATTCTGTACTATTATTAATTCTATACCAGTCAACATCAATAGATGGATCAATAGAAAGTACATCCATAAATGGTGCTACGATCTGAGTGGCACTTGTTATCTCATCATTACCATCAATTTCTACCGCAAAGTAGTGACGTATATCAGTTCCTTCAAGATTTGTAGGATCAGGCAACCAGGAACCATTAGACTGATGAATTGGTATTTGATATGGATAATCGCTCAGGGTTAATAATTCATGATCTTCATAATCATGCCCGATTAAGTGAAGAACATAGGTGCCGGCATTTACAATATGCTGTTGATCAATTGTGGCCTCCCATGTAATATTTTCATCATTACTTTGGAAGTCCAAATTTGGAATCAAATCAATATCTTCTACAATTTCTTCATTCTCCCAAATTACAATTTTATCTAATTCAATGTATTCCATTGGCTCACTTGTAGTTATTTCTATATAAATATTATGATATTGAGCAATAGCAAAATAATTTTCAAAATCTGGTACCAACTCACTTCCATTCCAACTCCATTCACCTTCATAAATGGTAGAACCCCATTCATCATCCTTCTTTATTACGATAGCCTTCACATAAGGACGGAAATTGTCGATGGTGATGTTGAAGTTATCAGATTCAAATTGAGGTGAGGAATCATTTATCCGAGTTAGTTTTGCTTTCACATTATAATCTCCATCTGGGTACATAGCTTCCTCATTAATAGAAGCGTATGTTGAATTGCTACCATTGCTTTCCTTTAGTCTTGTAGCAAAATCGGAAAAATAATAATAATCCCAGGGTTGTCCATCTTCTTCGCCACCCTGATCGCTATAAGCATGGGGTGTTATTCCTGTATGTGTAAAAGAACCATCTTCCGCAGATGTAATTTGATTACCTGATGGATATCTCTCATTATAAATTGCTCCACCAAGACAGATATATGACTCATAGTCAGGACCTTGAATAACTGAATAACTCGATTCATTTTCTTTTTTTATCATTAGTTCAACTTTTTCAATATCGCCAACAGAATTTGAATATGTAATACCTTGAGTTTCTCCATCCATTGAACATTTCACTTTGAAAGATGATATTTCATTTCCAGGATATACGTGGTTAAATGCATCGATAGTTACTGTGTAGTTGGGTTTATCATGGACTACGACTTCAAGAGGATTCTTTGTGTTATCTACATGATATAAAGGACTAACTCCAACATCTTCAAAACGATATAAATGCAAATGGCTATTTGATTCACCTGTTCCGGATGTTCCCAAAGGTGCAATAATTTCTTCTTGCTCAAAAAAATACCACCATTCTTCGTATTCATCATAAGTATATGTCATACCATTATAAATTACAGAACCATCTTGTATATCAGTATATATTATTGGACCAATAACGAGAACTTCGCGAATAATTGCATAATGATCTTCATAAGGATATTCAAGTCTTTTAAATGTTAAATCTCCGGAAGTAATTTGCGTAGCACCATCACCATCAGCAAAAATATGCCCATAACCAAAATCTAAATTTTCTGCATTGTCAATGGTAATAAATTTGTATGTATAATTATCATTATATATTATCGTAATATCTCCAGCAACCAAAGATAAAAGATGATCACCAATATCTCCATCATAATCCACTCCTTTATGCCAGGGAGAATCAGGATAATCTCTTTTACCAAAATCAGATACAACCATACTGGTAGGAAATGCTTGATCTGGACCATATAAACCAGTTTCTAGAAATTCCTGGAATTTTAAGGTCAGATCCTGAGCAGATATAATAGATATCAAACATAATAAAAACAAAGATATGATAAAAATTCTATTATTCATTAGAAGTCCTCCACGATAAATTCTGATTCAAAAGACTCAAATCTATCCTTGAAAATAAGACCATTTATTGTTATCTTTTCTAAGCCTTTCCTTTCTTCTCTACTATATATTTTGGAATACTTTTTTCTTTTCTCAAAATCAAAATAAATTAATTGGTCATTTTTTCCCATTCTTTTTCTAATCTCAAGCATATTTTCAATATTACTAATCCAAGTCACTACATTGCCATTAGATAAATTCACATAATATAAAATGTTATCATTCTTGAGATCGTAAATAAAATAACTTGGTATTAGAAGTGATATTAAACTTTCATCTTCTATTCCACCATAGCTAAATCCAAAATGTTCACCATCTTCTGTAATTGCAGAGTGAATAAATGGAAAATTTTTATTTTCGAATTTTTTAAATACATTACCTTGTTTATCCAAAATATAAAGTGTAGATTTATATCCTTTTACAGTTTCATTATTATATATGACAAGATTATATGTAACTATTGTGTAATTATGATTTTTGTGATAATTGGGGTGTGAAACTTGAGTTAATAAAACTACACGACTTACTTCTTCATTCCCATTAAATTTATGTAGATTGTAACCTTCAAGATTTGGTTGTAAATCAGATAAGTTTTTAAATCTCGTATCTCTTAAGTCATAATATTTAACATGATTACTTGAAATTCTTGTTAAATATGAATCTAGATATTTAAATGTGTTATGTTCTTCTACATCGAATGAATTGATTACTTCTTTTGTATTTTCGTCTAAAAAGTCAATCCGTTCAACGACATATTCCAGTTCGGGATCATTACTATAAACATTAACGAAATTCTGCGCGAAAAGCATTCCTGTTAATTGAATTAAAATCAGGAAAATTACTAACATTCTTTTTTCCATTTTCTTTTCTCCTTTTTTTTCTCTTTTTGTTTAAAATATCTTTGTGCCGACCACCAAACCAAAAGTCAGGTTAGTCAGAAATGAATAATCTTCATATGATGATGCATAAAAATAAAATGATGATAATTCAAAATCAGCTTCCATTTTCAAATAGAAAAAATCCAGAAAACTGAACCGAAGACCTGCAGATGTGTGTATAAAAGGGTATAGCCCACGTGATATAACTTTTGTATCATCATAATACCAATCATCATGACGACGTTTACCATAAGACAGCCCTCCTCCCAGTCCATAATAGGGTGAGACTATATGGTCTTTGCGATTATAGTGAATTCCTCTCAGATCATATTTTATTTCCTCATAAATATGCCGGGTTTCTTCAAGATCAGGCCATCTAACCCAGTCAATACCCAATTGGAATTCGTCCATAAACCGATATTGATGATTATAAGTAAGTGTTATACTCTTGATAACCTTGTTCATGCGTGCATCAGATGCTATGAAGGGATCCAACATTAAACTGCCTTCATAGCCGATTTTATTTCTATCTATGAAGTACGATGGATCATTTTTCTTTTGATTTTGTGCTTTAGAACCTTTATAGAGTCCGTATAAAGCAGATACCAGCATTGATATTTTACATGTTTTCCATCCTACACCAGATGCTTCTTTCAGATTCCATCTAGTATGATCTCTTTCTCTGTAATAATATATAGAAGCTCCAACATATCCAATCCCAAATCCAATCGGACTCCACCGTATGACGCCTTTTATCGGCTGGTTAAGGCGGTAATCTCTAATAATGGGAACCTTTTCATAAAGTGGTCTCTGTTGCACGTTTATTTGCTCGTTCGCTTTTGTAGTCTCTGCCGCCAACAGAGAAATTAGAAGCAGGAAAATTATTACTATTCTTTCTTTCATTTTTCCTTCCCAAAATATTTATTTATAAATTTTGGATCGATATTGATATGAATTCATAATCATCTGATTTTTTATATGATTGCACTATAAAATATAAAATACATTTATGATATAAGATTTTACTTTTGTAAACACAATGGTTCTTATTCATTTTTTGCTAAAGTTGCTACTACAACCAATTAAACAAATTTCCAATTTCATGTTTTTTGCTTCCAAGCTAGTAGGATTTTAATAATAATAAATACTTAAATACTCTGTGGCTATTCGTATTTTATAAAATTTTTCTTACGAATTTGAGCATTCAAATACGATAAGTAAATTTGAAAATATTTTGTCAATAAAATTTTAACTCGTAATACAATAATGTAGGTGATACGGGATTCTCGCTTGTTTTACCGGACCGTCCCGATCTATTTAGAATCTTGGTTCGCTGTTTTTCCTGTTTATGTGTATCACAGTCGAAGCCAGTTAAAGCTTTAATAAGTGTAGTCTTACCATGATCCACATGTCCGGCTGTTCCCATTATCAAATGTTTTTTATCCATGTTCACTTCCTATTATCATATTACAT
>JAUXIJ010000090.1 GCA_030621085.1 Candidatus Cloacimonadota bacterium
ATACATATCCTCATAGGCTACAGTCAGGAAGATAAAATTTAAAAGATTAGCGGTAATACTACCATACCAACCCTGGGACTTTGTCATATTTATAAGAAGAGTTTCTTTTGTTATTACACTATCGATATCTGTGTAAACTACAGCTCTTTGTTCATCATAAAGCTGGTCAAAAAAGGCAGGCATGAAATCTTCCTGGTAAATTCTATATTCCAGGTTCATGTGGAAAATCAGGAATTTTGAGTAAAAGCCCGGCCAGATAAATCCCATATTATGGTCGAGGATTTTAGCAGCTTCACCATAATGGCTCAGGTAGAAAAGATTATTTGTTACAAGCGGAAGTTCATAATCTACAGCGATAACAGTTATATCATTTTCTCCAAGCTCAGAAAAAGGTGAATTTCGTTGGCAATCTATGTAGCCATCTTCTTCGTAAAACCAATTATTGAAGCCAGTCGAATCTCCATTTATTGAAATAAATGCTTCCAGCCATTCATTTATTTCATGATCCACTTCATTATGCCATTCGTCGTCGAAGGGATAATCATCGAAATGATCAGGATAGTTATCATCATCAGAATCGAGAAGCCCCTTCACCTGGTTGCGATCATGCGCCACAGTTCCACCGAAAATTAGATTTCTAAAGAGTGGTATCTCTGTATTATTCAATGGTTTGACAGTCAATCTGCCAGCCAGGATCTCATTTTTCACAGCGTTAGAAGTAAACACTTCAGCAGTCATGCCGGCAACAGGAAGTTTACCTCCCAGTTGTATACCAATCTGGCGGACATTGGGGTATCGTAGCATATTGGAATAATCTTTCATAACAAGTCCATGACCTAATGTATAGGATTTAAAGCCGCCGAGTTTTCCATAAAAAGAATCTTCCCGCTGTCCATATCGAAGGTAGTAAATTTTATTTATATAATCTTCAAAGTCGTCCCAGTCTTCTTTGCGAATATCTCCGTTGCTGTCTATCATCAGATCAATATCTAATCCCAAACCGAATTTACCGAAAGTCAGTTCAGGCATTAGTCTTATCTGGGTATAAGTTTCTTCTCCCAGCATTACAGAGCCTACACCTCCACCCATATTGAATGGTCCGGCGTCTCTACGTGATTCTTCTTCCGGAATTTCAATTTCCGGTTCTGGTTGTTCAATGGGTGGAATTTCTTCCTCTTCGATCTGCTCGGGTTCTTCAATTTCGATAGGTTCAAGCTCTTCATTTATAAAATCACTGGTAGATTCACCGATCTCATTCGGATCGATTGCAGTGATAAGAATAGGTCCCTGTCCAGTACTTGTACCTCTCTGTCCTGCCTGGATGAACGCAGTTTCTCCATCGAGCTTATTCTGGAAAAGAACTTCTCCTTCGAAAGAATAAAGATTGGTTAAACCTTCTTCAGTTACATTCATCAGGAAGTTCGTGCCTTTCACGGAAGCTACAGTTGTGGATGTTTCAATTTCAAACTTACCTGTTCCCTTTTCCACTTTAGCCCACAATTCTCCAATTTTCAAAACACTTTTCTTGTTTGTTTTTCCTTTTTCCTGAACGGTGTTTATGTTTAATGTACTGTTTGGAAACAGCTTTACTATCGAGCTTTGATCTGCAAATTTAACAGCAGCATAAGATTCGGTTTTTGTTTCAAGTTCGTCACCATTAAAAAGTTGATCTCCAACCAGAGCAGGTGAGATCTGCAGATTGCGAGTAAGGTTCACTTCACCTTTCACTTTTAGAGTTTGTGCTATAAAATCAATGCCAGAAAGATTGAAAGCAAGTAACATCCCAACAATAATACAAAGAAATATTCTCCTGTTCATTTTTACCTCCGAAAATTTTTCTTAAAATCTTAATAAAGAATTTCGATGTCAAGTATTATCAGATAATAAGATGAATATTTGGTTGGATTGCATTTCTTTTTGTAGACAAAATTAGCATCATTTTTTGCATGTTCAAAGGTAGTTCGGAGAGGAAATAATGCAATACAGGTTTTTAGCAGAGTGGACAAAAGAGAATTCAGAACAGGATCTGATCTTTCATTTGCTGGAAAGGTTTGAAGACCAGTATATTATCAGGTTCAGGAAACAAAGAAAAGTGTTGCAGATCAACTTATCTTCATCGGACTGTTTCTGCTTTTTCACAGAAAATAAGCTACTTCCGTTTAAAGATACAAAGGAATTATCAAATTTTAATGATCATTTGAAAAATGCTAAATTAAATACTATATACATTTCAGAACAAGACAGGATCATCTTGCTGGATTTTTCTATCATCGATATTTATAATCAGAGAATTTCTTACAAACTGGTGCTGGAATTGATCCCTCGATATCAGAACATAATTCTGCTTAAAGATAAAATTATTATTGATTGTATAAAGAAGATAAGCTATGCGGAAAACAGACACCGTCAGCTTCTCCCCGGGGTGGAATATATTCCTCCTCCCTCAGATTATGAGATTCAAACGGGCGAAGTTGAATATCCTGTTACTGTTACTTCCAAACTGAAAATTGAAGAAACAAATAATAAAACCTCAGGTTTCTCAAATATGAATACTGCCCTTGAAGAATTATATTATAATGGGCTTTTCAAAAAGAGGAACGATCAACTTCACAGGCAAAAAATCGCAGTAATTTCCAAAACAATAAAGCAAAAACAACGCAAAATTGAAAAACTGAGAAAAGAACTGGGAAATGCTTCCAAAGAAGAAAAGTGGAAACGATCTGCCGAATTATTGAAGGTGAACTTTGATAAAATTAAAAGTGGAATGGAAATCATAAAACTTCAAAATTATTATGAAGAAGGATTTCCTGAAATCGAGATAAAATTGGATAAAGCCAAGCATCCAAAACAAAATTTAGAATTTTATTTTAAGAAATATCGCAAAGCCCGGGATGGGAAGATCAAAATAGCTGAACAGATAGATAAAACGAATAATGAAATTGAACTACTGGAAAAAGAGATATTTGATATCGAAGAGGTGGAATTCATTCTAACAGATGAAAAACAACAGAAGAAAAAAAAATCCAAAGTGCAAAGTGGTTATAAAAAATTGATCATAGATGAAAATTGGGAGATATATATTGGCAGGACGAGCAAAGAGAACGACCAGCTAACAACCAGATTTGCTAAACCTCATGATTGGTGGTTTCACACACGGATTTTCCGGGGAACACATATCATCTTGCGTAACTTGAACAAAAAAGAATTACCGGAAAACCTAAAATACATCTGCTGCCGGCTGGCAGCTTATTACAGCAAAGCAAAAAAGTCTTCCAACGTACCTGTGGATTACACTCAGATCCGGTATGTACGCAAACCGCATGGTGCTGCTGTGGGATATGTTACTTATAAAAATCAAAAGACTCTTTATGTTGATCCGATCGATTTCAGAGAAGCAGCGAAGAACATTAAGAAATTGAGGTTAAAATGAATAAAGCAATAGTTCTTATCAGTGGTGGAATGGACAGCCTTGTAACTGCTGCAATTGCAAAACAAGAATGTGATGAAATTTACTTTCTGCATCTGAATTACGGGCAGAGAACTGAAGTACGCGAGCTGCGATCTTTCCGCAAAATGAAAGATTTCTTCAAACCCAAGGACGTACTCATAGTCGAGGTGAGCTACTTGAAAGATATTGGCGGTTCCAGCCTTACCGACGAGAGTATGGAAATTAAGGATTTTGATGGTTCCGATGAAGTACCTACTTCTTATGTACCCTTTAGAAACGCTCATCTTATAACGATTGCTGCCAGTTGGGCGGAAGTTATCGGAGCTGATAGAATTTATATCGGCGCAGTGGAAGAGGATAGTTCAGGTTATCCAGATTGCCGTGAATGCTTTTATCAGGCGATGGGAAAAGCTGTAGATCTTGGAACAAAGGATGAAACAAAAATTAAGATCATAACACCGATAATTCATAAGAAGAAATCTGAGATAATCAAGTTGGGAGTGAAGCTGGGTGCTCCCCTGAAATTGAGCTGGAGCTGTTATAAGAACAATGATATTGCCTGCGGGAAATGTGACAGTTGTATGCTTCGTATCAATGCCTTCAAAAAAGCTGGTATCAAAGACCCAATCCCGTATGAGATCGAGATCGATTGGGGAGAATAGAACACAAAGACGCAGATGGTACAGAGCTTTTTTATTATCATTCCCTGTGCCTTATCTCGTTCCTAAACCCCTGTTTTATATCTCGTTCCCAAACCCATGTTTGGGAATTGAAGAGATTTAACTAAGTATTTTCGGTGATTTCAGTGTTCTCAGTTTTTAATAATATGAATAGAATAAAAATAATCGGAGCAGGACTAGCAGGAAGTGAAGCTGCTTTGCAGCTTGCAGATAATGGCTGGAAGGTAGAACTTTTCGAGATGCGTCCACAAGTTCAAACTCCTGCACATCACACGGCAAATTTTGCCGAACTGGTTTGCAGTAATTCTTTAAAATCAAAATTGATAACAACTGCTTCGGGGCTTCTAAAAGCAGAGATGAAAATATTGGGATGCAAACTGCTTCCTATTGCCGAAGAATGCAGTGTTCCGGCAGGGAATGCACTGGCTATTGATCGTGAACTTTTTGGCAAAAAAGTCACAGCATTTATTGAATCTCATCCAAATATTTCAATCCATCGTGAAGAAGTTACAGAGTTAAATGATGAATTAACAATAGTTGCAACCGGTCCCCTTACTTCTAAGAATCTAACAAAAAGCCTGGTTGAAATTATTGGGAATGAACAACTCTATTTCTTTGATGCGATCGCACCTATCGTTTCTGCAGAGAGTCTGGATCATGATATCATTTATTGTAAAACACGCTACGATAAAGGTGAAGCTGATTATCTGAACTGTCCTTTTTCCAAAGATGAATATTACAAATTTGTAGAAGCTTTGAATGAAGCGGAAAAACATGAAGCAAAGGAATTTGAATCTGAATTCTTTTCAAAAATCGATTTTCATTTTTACGAGAATTGCACTCCCATCGAAGAACTTGCAAGACGTGGAAAAGATACACTTCGCTACGGTGTGATGCGTCCGGTGGGGCTGGAAGCCCCGAAAACAGATAAGCGACCTTATGCAGTAATTCAACTGCGAACAGAGAATAAAGATAAGACTGCTTATAACCTGGTTGGCTGCCAGACAATGCTGAAATATAATAAACAGAAAAAGATCTTCCGCATGGTTCCAGGATTGCAAAAGGCAGAATTTCTGCGTTATGGTTCCATTCACAGGAATACCTATTTGAATGCTTCGCATATTTTGAATGAAAATTTATCATTAAAGAATAAACTTAATATTTATATTGCAGGACAACTCAGTGGTGTGGAAGGTTATGTGGAATCTATCTTAAGTGGTTTGCTGGTTTCGAATATTTTAATTAAAAACCTAAATTCAAATCTTTTGCCGGAAACCACTATCTCCGGTCAGCTCTGGAGACATTTGATCACAGAAAACAAAAACTTTCAACCCATGAATGCTAACTTCGGTTTGCTTCCTTCTCTGGAAGAAAAGATCAAAGATAAAAGATTAAAAAAAGAAAAATTGGCAGAGAGAGCGATTAGGGATTTGAAAAAAAAGATTCTAAACACAGAGAACACAGAGAAAAAATGATTTCTCGTTCCCAAAGCCCTCTTTGGGAACGTAATAATTACATCAAAAAATTTGACACAAAATTGAAAAATAATTTCTTATCTAACTGTAAATAGAAGAACAAATGCAAGATTTGGTGAGAGGTGAATATGATTTTAACAAGAAAATTGCAATTAAAATTGATTGATGAAAAAAAGTGGATTTACCTGAAGGAATTGAATAATTATGTATTTATGGCTTATAATGATGTGGTTAACACTCATTATTTTTCAACATTATTTAAAGATAGAATTGCCTTAACTGATGAAGAAATTAAAAATAAAACTATAAAAATAAATAAGAAAATAACCGATGTCAGAGATAAAATAAAAGAAGCAAAAGATGATAAAAAGAAGATTGAAACATTAAAAAAGGAACAGCAAAAACTTTATAATACTCTGAAAATACTGAATAGAGAAGCAAGAGATAAAGCTGAAGAATTTTATACAACAGGAGATAAAAATTTCGGTTACCAGATGATGTCAAAAAGATTTCCAAACATTCCATCAACCATCAGAACTTGTATTAATACTGATGTTTATGCAAATTATACAAAAGAGATAAAAGACATAAGAAGTGGGAAAAGAGCAGTACGAACATATCGTAAAGGTGTTCCCATTCCTTTCCAACTTGAAAAGTCAAAAGAAATATTTGTTAAAAAAAATGATAAAATAATATTCCGCTGGATCAAGGATATTGATTTTGAAATTATATTCGGTCGTGATAAATCTTCAAGAAAATCTGAAATAGAGAAAATAATTTCAGGTAAATATAAAATGTCGGATTCAAAACTTCAAATTAAAAATAAAAAAATATTTCTCCTTCTCGCTTTAAATCAACAGGAAGACAAATTACAATTAGATAAGAATGTAACAATTGGTGTTGATTTGGGGATTAAGTATCCTGCTTATGTAAGCACTAACTCAGGGATTCAGCATCAACGAATCGGTTCAATTGAAGACCTTTTCAAACTAAGGATGCAAATTCAAAATAGAAGACGAAGACTTCAAAAAGATATAAAATCTACTCATGGTGGTAAGGGTAGAACAAAGAAGCTGAAAGCTCTTGAACGCTTACGGCAGAAAGAAAGAAATTATGTTCGTACTTATAACCATTTTGTTTCAAAAGAAGTAGTAAATTTTGCATCGCAACAAAAAGCTGCTACTATTATTATGGAAGATCTTTCGGGATTTGGAAAAAACAAAGAAAAAGGTGACATTGTACTCAGAAACTGGTCATATTTTGAATTGCAGTCTATGATTGAATACAAAGCAAAGCTGAAAGGTATCGAAGTTAAAAAGATCGATCCGAAATATACAAGCCAGACTTGTTCTGTTTGTGGTGAAAAAGGGAAAAGGGAATCTCAGAAGGATTTTCTCTGTTTAAATAAAAAATGTAAGAATTTCGGAAATAAAGTTCTTGCAGATTATAACGCTGCCTGGAATATTGCCAAAGGTGGTGTAAAAGTTCTTTAAATTATTATAAATTCTCGCTTCGGCGACGGGCGATCTCACGTCCGAAGGGTGAGGGAACAAGCAATTGTTTGGCATCCACTCACCAACCTGACTCAAAATTATTTGGAAAAACGCTGAAAATTACGGGAACAATTATGTATAGTGTGTTTATAAAAGTCTGGAAGGTTATTTTAGAGCCTATTTCAATAGTATTTTATCTTTTTATTCTTAATATCTCATTCCGAGATTTTGAGTTAACTCTAAACGTTCATTACAGTTAAACATTTAACCGCCTTTTAATTCATACTCATCATGTGGTCAGGATTGAGACTCTATGAATTGAGCTACTGAACCGGGGAGGACTTTTTCTTTTAATTCATACTCATCATGTGGTCAGGATTGAGACGAAAAGAGACAAGATTGAACATATGATTGTTATTGACTTTTAATTCATACTCATCATGTGGTCAGGATTGAGACGCTGTTCCGTTGTCGGGATCCAGCGCTTCTTACTTGCTTTTAATTCATACTCATCATGTGGTCAGGATTGAGACTACGTATATATAAGATTTGTTTAGAAGTTTCTGAACTTTTAATTCATACTCATCATGTGGTCAGGATTGAGACTTAAGAGATTCATTCAGAGAATCAATATAGTTAGTCTTTTAATTCATACTCATCATGTGGTCAGGATTGAGACGTATTAAATATTCTCCTGTAGTATTACAGGGAATGGCTTTTAATTCATACTCATCATGTGGTCAGGATTGAGACATCCATCTATATCGATCTTCAATAATACTTTCAATCTTTTAATTCATACTCATCATGTGGTCAGGATTGAGACACCACATACATTACCATTCTCATCTAATTGATGAAATCTTTTAAGTCATACTCATCATGTGGTCAGGATTGAGACTCAAATGATCGTTATCCTTTCTGGGTTGAGAGCGGTCTTTTAATTCATACTCATCATGTGGTCAGGATTGAGACCTATAAACAATATTATCCCACAACAAATTCCTTAAACTTTTAATTCATACTCATCATGTGGTCAGGATTGAGACTAGGCTACAGAAATAGCCGCAGATGGGCTGTCACCCTTTTAATTCATACTCATCATGTGGTCAGGATTGAGACACAACCTTGTATTGTAC
>JAUXIJ010000127.1 GCA_030621085.1 Candidatus Cloacimonadota bacterium
GTGGTAGTTGCATGGTTCAGTAGTGGAAACGGGATAGGTTATATTTTCGGGTTCTATGCCCTGGTTACATTTCTGAGTTTCTTCTACTTTAAGAAGTACCTTTTCGAAACAAAAGGAAAGTCACTTGAAGAACTTGAAAAAATGGTTATTAAATAATGGAATAGTGGAATAGTGGAAAGAAAGAAAAAAATTTTTCGAATTTCGAATTTCAAATAATAAATAATAAGGTTAAGATTGATTTACAGAAACCTTGACATTTTATATTTAACATTCGACATTTATTATTTAAATGGTGAATTTTCATGTTTTAATCTATATTTTAATATTATAGGATGACTAAGTATTATCACAAAGGACTATTACTATTGCTATTCATGGCTTCTTTTCTGGTAATATCATGCGGGCAGGAGGGAGCAACCGATGTAACTGAACCGGGCACATTTACTTCAGGTGTTGAAGGTCCTGCCGTTGACCATAATGGGAATTTGTATGCTGTGAATTATGAAAAGCAGGGTACAATCGGAAGAACCTTTCCTGATGGTCATTCAGAATTGTTCGTTGAACTGCCTGAGGGAAGCATTGGTAACGGGATCAGGTTTGACAGCCGGGGAAATATGTATGTGGCGGATTATACCGGACACAATGTATTGAAAGTTGATATGGATACCCGGGAAGTTTCAGTTTATGCCAATGAACCGGAAATGAACCAACCAAATGATCTGGCGATTGATGGGGGAGACCGTTTATATGCAAGCGATCCCAACTGGAATGATTCCACCGGGATGCTGTGGCGAATTGATCCGGACGGATCTGTGCATCTGCTCGAAAAAAATATGGGAACAACAAATGGGATAGAAGTAAGTGCAGATGAAAAACATTTATATGTAAACGAGAGCATTCAGCGGAAGATCTGGGTTTATGACCTTGATGATACCGGCAATATAAGCAACAAGAGGTTGTTCTTTCAGTTTGAAGAGTATGGTCTTGATGGCATGCGTTGTGATATAAATGGGAACCTGTATATTACCCGTTTTGGAAAAGGAACAATTGTTATTCTGTCACCGGTAGGAGAGATATTGAAAGAAATAAAACTCAGGGGTAAAAGTGTAACCAACATCGCTTTCGGCGGACCAGATGGTAAAACCTGTTTTGTAACCGTTGCCGACCGTGGTTGTATTGAAACATTCCGGACAAATGTACAGGGAAGAGCTTATGATCTGTTGGTAGTAAAAAAAGAATAACGTAATTAATAACGTAATTAATAACGTAATTAACTGAAACTTAAAACACGTAGAAAACCGGCATAAGATAGTTTATGCAAAACTTACCTGATCCAGGCTCAAATTATAAACACAATAGTAATATTTTATAGGATAATTCTTTGAATTTAATATATTTGCAGAATATACTAAATATAGTGCAGCAGAATATACTAAATATAGCACAACAGGTTTATAAAATATTTTAACAATAAATTATTATACGATTTAAAGTTATGGTAACACCTGCAGAAAAATTAGCGCAGTCTCTTGAAATATTAAGTCAATTTCAAAATGATAATGGGATAGCTGTTATTAAAGCTAGTGATATATCTCGTTCTCATAAGGACCGGCTTGTGTCCAAAGGCTTTTTACGTGAGGTAATAAAGGGTTGGTATATCTCTGTCAGACCTGAAGAAAAAGCAGGAGATAGTACTTCCTGGTATACATCATTCTGGCATTTTGCTTCAGTATATTTTAAAGAGCGATTTGGAAAAGATTGGTGTTTATCTCCTGAACAATCAATATTTATTCATAGCGGTAATCATACAGTACCAAAACAATTACTTGTACGTTCACCAAAAGCCGGTAATAACAAAATAGACCTTATTCACGGAACCTCTTTTTTTGATTTAACTTCCTCGATACCTTCTAAAGAAGAGATTGTAGAAAAGGATGGAGTAAATTTATTCTCATTAACCACTGCGCTAATAGCATGTTCTCCAACATTTTTTTCTAAATATTCGACTGATGCAAGAACGGCTCTTGCCATGGTTAAAGATTCATCGGAAATTCTTGACAGGCTTCTTGATGGAGGTCATACTATAATTGCAGGACGATTAGCAGGAGCTTTTCGTAACATTGACCGTGAGCGAATAGCAAATGAAATTATTGCGGGAATGAAAAGTGCAGATTATAATGTGCGTGAGGATGACCCGTTTAAAGAAAAATTGTCTGTTATATTTAATGCTCGTGAAACATCACCTTATGTTAATAGAATTAAGTTAATGTGGCAGCAAATTAGACAACAGGTAATTGATAAATTTCCAAAATATCCTGGCTTACCCATAGATATTGATAAATATTTAAAAGAGGTTGATGATGTATATGTTACCGATGCTTATCATTCATTGTCAATTGAAGGGTATCATGTTACTCCTGAATTAATTGAAAAAGTAAGAAGTGGTAACTGGAATCCAAATGAAAATGAAGGGGATAGACAGCAGAAAGACGCTATGGCAGCAAGAGGGTACTGGCAAGCTTTTCTGGCAGTAAAGGAAAGCATAAAGGAAGTATTGGGAGGAAAGAATCCAGGTGCTATAGCAGATAATGACCATGGTAAATGGTATCGTGAATTATTTGCTCCCAGTGTTGCTGCCGGAATACTAAAAGCATCAGATTTGGCTGGATACAGAACCAATCCGGTATATATTAAAGGTTCAAAGCATACACCACCAAGCCCTGTAGCTATTAGAGATGCAATGCCTGCATTATTTGATTTATTAAAAGAAGAAAAAGAACCATCGGTTCGTGCGGTACTTGGACATTTTATCTTTGTCTATCTACATCCTTATATAGATGGAAATGGAAGAACTGGTCGCTTTTTAATGAATGTCATGTTAGCTTCAGGCGGATATCCATGGACAGTTATCTCAGTTGAAAATCGAAACGAATATATGGATGCCCTTGAAAAAGCAAGTGTCGAACAGGATATTTCTGCTTTTGTGGATTTTATTGTTAAGCATGTAAACCTTGATTAAAGATTAATCAATTGAAACTTGAAACCAATAAAAACACGTAGAAAACCGGCATAAAATAGTTTATGCAAAACTTACCTGATCCAGGCTTAAGTTCTGATGAGCTATAGACAGCAGGCTTCGTGTACTAACCCCATAGGGACATGCTTCTTCACAATAACCCGGACATTCTTTGCAGACATCTGCATTTTTACCCGGAATTTTTGCATAAAGTTGCATGGCTTCTTTTTCCTGTTTTTTATTCTGGAA
>JAUXIJ010000058.1 GCA_030621085.1 Candidatus Cloacimonadota bacterium
TAGAGAAATCCATTTTTCCAATATCATCTACGGAATAACCGGCAGGTAACTCACCCGGACTGCTTATCTCGATCCTGTTATCGAAAACAGCAACTTTTATATCCTGTCCTTTCAAAAGATAATTCCTATGGGTTACTGCATTGACGATCGCTTCTCTCAAAGCCGGAATAGGGTATTCGTATTTTTCTTCTCTATATATATCACCAATTACAGCAGAGAGTTTTATATTCGATTTCAGGAATTTTATTGCTGATTCAATCTGATCTATGATACTCCCTCTGAATTCGGCCTTATCGATAAATATGTCTTTAGTATTTCCTTTGAAATGAGCACATTTTATCTGGGCAAAATCATATTCAACATGTTCTTTTTGGGGGAACAGTAACATTCCTGCTACAGTTGGATAGACTTTTTCATCTGTCTTTGATAAAAGATTGAACATAAAAAGATGGTCTTCTTTTATCTGAATATCCTTTTTCTCTTTAAATACCTTTTTTATTCTTGGAAAATCCATGTCATCTTCTGAAAATCTGTAATCGACTTGAGAGTCATAACTGATATTTTCACCTCTAAATTGTAAGGATTTTATTATCTCTTTGCTGGCAAGTCTGGTTGTAGAACCGATCCTGATATAAGTTCCATTTTCCATTCCTTTATTTTTCAGATAATATGGAGTTTCAATACCTAATGGAATTTTTATTATTACCAATGTTTTATTCTGTTCGGTGATAAATACAGTATCTATGCGGATTGTTGGACTAATACTGTCAAAAGTGATATTAGATAATTTTTCTTCCAATTCAAAAGGATTTGCTATTCCAATGATCTTCCTATTATCATCAATACCAAAAACTATATTTCCACCACTTCCATTAGCAAAAGCAATAATAGTCTGTAGAATTTTGTCTTTATTGGAATTATTAAATTCTCTTTTGAATTCTAATGTTTTACTTTCCTGCTTTGATAATAATTCTCTCATAATTTATATCAGTCCTTTATCTTTAAAACTAAAATAGTTAGTTCTTGATACAATAATATGGTCAACCACATTGATCCCTAAAATCTTACCGGCTTCTGTTAATCTTTTAGTAATATTTAAATCATCTTCAGAGGGTTGTGGATCACCCGAAGGATGGTTGTGAACTACAATCACAGAAGATGCAGAATTTTTAATAGCCGGCAGAAATACTTCTCTGGGGTGTGCTAAACTTGCACTCAATGTTCCAGTTGAAACCTTATCCACACTTATCAGATTATTCCGGGTAGTTAATGAAAGAATATAAAAACTTTCTTTCTTTTTATTCCCAATTTCATTTTTCAAAAGGTTAAAGACGCTTTCAGGACCTTCTATCTTTTCTCCTAATTTTGTGTTATTTAATTCCGCTTTTTCACCCAACTTAAAAGCAGCTTGAATCTTGCAGGCAGTAGCAAAGCCAATACCTTTCACTTTTTTTAATTCTTCAAGGTTAGCGGTTTTTATATTCTGAAGATTACCAAAATGAGCAAGCAAATTTTGAGCAAGTGTTAAAACAGTTTGTCCTCTACCACCTTTTTCAATTATCAAAGCTAATAACTCTTGAGTGGAAAGATTATTAACTCCTACTTTTTGCAAACGCTCTCTTGGTCTTTCTTCAATTGGTAAATCTCTAACAGTGTATGTCTTATTTTGCATAATTACTAATTTATTTCCCTTTTTTTAATTAATTCTGTTTTTATGCTAAAACACTTACTTTAAACATTTTCTTTCTGTCAAATGAATTAATTACATCTTCTTTTTACAAAAATTATTCAAGGGACATTCATCACACAATGGTTTCCGCTTACAGAAATGTTTTCCCAGGTGAACGATCTGGGCATGGTAATCATTGAAAAGAGAAACATCCTGCGGCAGGTTTGTCATGAAAAACTGCTGATATTGTGAGTAATTCCAATCCGGCTTTGTAATGCCTATTCTATTGAAAATACGTTTAGTGTAAGCATCTATCACAAATACAGGTTTACCGCCGGCATACAGCAGGATGGAATCGGCAGTTTCTTCTCCAATTCCTTTTATTTGCAGCAGTTGCATTCTTAACTCGGCAATCTCTGTCCGGAACATTCTATCCGGATCACCATTATATCTAATGAAAAGAAATTCTGCAAAGTTCTTCAGTTTCTTTGCCTTCCGGTTATAATATAAAGTGGAGCGAATGAGAGGAGCAATTCTTTCTATATTTGCATTATGAATTTGTTCGATGGTACAGAGGTTATATTGTTTCAGGTTTTCGATAGCGGTTTCCACGTTTTTCCAGTTCACGTTCTGAGTAAGAATAGCACCGATGATTATCTCGTCTGTTGTTTCACCGGGCCACCAGTTTTGAGGACCGAATGAATTAAGAAACAGTTCGTAAATGTGATGAATATTTGAAGTTATATTCATTTGCTTGAGTTTTTTCTTGACGCATAATTATATTTTAATAAGTTGCCTGTGGTTCTTTACCAAAGGTAAGGAATTTACAGAGGTTTCGGCCAGCTGAACCAGCGTAGCGAATCAGCGGCCTAATTTTTTTACCCATTTAGGCATTTGTAAAATCCTAGTTATACTTTTATCTGCCACAAATGCTGTAATGAAATTAGCTTTAAATGATCCATCTTTCTTTTTCCCTATTAGTATGATAACGACATAATTATTATAATCTAAAATCCAATGATTTAATAGCTGGTAATAAAATTTATAAAAACCTAATTCTGCATCATTATCGTGAAAATGTTCAATATCCATTTTCTTAGCTTCAACTGCAATACACCGGAAGCGAAGATTATCTTTAAAAAGGAAAAATATATCTATCAATTCTTTATAGAACTCTATCTTATTTCTGGAAACTTTATTCCATTTAATTTCACTATAGATATTGTACTTTTTTCTTAAATTTTTTATACTTTCTTTTATACTATCACGATGTTTTGCTAATAGTTTCAATCCACCAATTAGCAAATAGTTATCTTTTTGATGACTTGTAGTTGTAAACAAATCCGGTCGACTTTCATCACAATATATTTCAACTTTTTGCATTTCAAAACCTCTTATTTGCCAAAATTATTTTCAAATTATTTATTTTAAAATTCATATCTTCTTGAACCATTTAGCCAGGTAATCGTAGATCTCTACATCTGTGGTGGTAATGTAGGTTTTTGCCGGTACTGTATCTTTGAAGAATTGTCCATACCTTTTAGTAAGTATTCGATTATCCAACACCAGCACCACTCCGCGGTCTGTTTTATGTCGTATCAATCTGCCAAAACCCTGCCTGTATTTTAACAGCGCGTTGGGCAACATATAATGCATAAAGCTGTCTTTCCCTTCAGCTTCTAATTTTTCCAGGAATGCTTCTACTATCGGTTCGGAAGGCACCATGAAAGGTAATTTATACAGAATGAGAAGTTCCAGTGATTCACCCGGTACATCTACTCCTTCCCAGAAAGAATTTGTTCCCAGAAGTACGGAATTACGATGTTCACGAAATTCTTTGAGCATGGCAGAACGACCTATGCCTTTGCCCTGTGCCAGAAGCAGGATATCATCATTATAAAATGGTTCGCTTAGAACTTCGTAAACTTCATTCAGGTTTTTATATGCTGTGAACAATACCATGGTTCCTGCCCGTGAAACTTCTACGGCATTCTTAATAATTTCGATACTCTGGGCTGAAAAGAATTTATCTTTGGGATCGGGTAGAACACCTGCCACCAGCACCATTGTTTGTTTCTTATAATCAAAGGGAGATTGCACGATCAATTCCTGCACAAATCCTTCTTCCAGCAGATCTAGTCCCATACGACCGGAAAAATATTTAAACTTATCTCTTATTGCCATGGTAGCAGATGTAAAGATAATAGAATCAACACGGTTATATAGTTTATCATTAAATATCTGGTTCACATTCAAAGGACAGTAACATAGAACACCAGACGGATATTTTTCATCGTAAGTCTGAAAGCTCTCCATCCAATAAGCAAATTCTTTTAGATCGGGATTGTAGAGAATATTGAGTGTATTATAGTATTCACCAATAGTTTGCACAACGCTTTCCATTATCTCTTTGTGTTTATCATAATCGATGAATCTCTGCTTGTTAATATCTCCTAAAGTATCCCGGACAGGCATTATCGCTTTGGAAAATTCCTGCCAAAAAATGATGATCTTTCCCAGGTGATCCGTAAGAAATTCATGATCCTCAAGATTTTTGATCCTCAGCTTACCGTAGCTGCCGTGTTTATTAACAAGGTCGCCCACCTTTTTAAAGAATTCGGAGAAAAGTGATTTCTTATCTTCCAGAAGCTTAATAACATCTTCGATTTTGTTTATAAATTCTGTCTTTCCGGGAAAATCACTTTTCATTGCTGCTGTTTTTAAACCTATCAGCAAACCAATCTGGAATTTTTTACGTATTGTATAAAGCTGGGCAAAGAAATTGTTAAAATCCGCATAAGAAAGGCTTAAACCCAGTTCAGCAGGAGCAATATGTGGCAGGTTGTGTGCTTCATCTATAATAAGATTATCGAACTCACCGAGGGTGGCGTTATCGATTTGCATATCTGCCAGCAACAGGTAATGATTTATGATAACCAGGTTAGAATCTTCTGCTTTCTTGCGAATGTCCATCAAAAAGCACTGCTTATAATGAGGGCATCTTTTCCCACGACACAGAAAAGTATCTGCGGAAAGCCTTTTCCACACACTGCTATCTCTATTCACATCGAATGAGCTATTCTCTGAGATGTCGCCGGTTCTGGTAAATTCTTTCCATACGATCAGGTTCATGAAGCTTTTTATTTCTCCGAAAGAAAGAATTCTTTCCAGATCCATATTAGTTTCCAACCATTTCTTTTCACACACATAGTTCCTGCGTCCTTTAAGCAAAGTAGCTTTAAAAGGAAGCTGGATACATTCTTTTACGGTGGGCAGATCCTTATAAAATAGCTGTTCCTGCAGGTTTTTTGTGTTAGTAGATATTATAATCTTTTTATTTTTATTTTTGTGAGTGAACATTACAGAAGGCACCAGGTAAGCTAACGATTTTCCAACTCCTGTACCGGCTTCCACCAGCAGGAATTCCTTCCTGTTGAAATTTTCCAGTACAGCATGCGACATATCTATCTGACCCTGACGAAACTCGTATTTTTCAAATTTATCGTTAAATAATCCACCCAGTTGGAAACTCATGTCGATAGTTACATCAGCAGGTTTTTTCGGTTTATGTTCGATATAATTACGGTTATGAAAATCAATCTTCGCTTCTGCTTTTTCCAAAAGAGCATATTTTTTCTGGTATTCCACTATCTTTTCCAGGAAGCGGGAAAGCCCGATCTGATGACGCAAAAGGAAAGATAATTCCAGCAGTTTATGATTCACTTTCAGAGGGATATTATCTTCGATGAACTTTAAAAGACCGATCAGAACCTTTCCGGTGGCTTCGGCATCGAAGATGGCACGATGAGCATTAGAAAGATCGATATTGAAATATTCAGCTACCGTTCCTAATTTATGATTTACAATAAAAGGTAAATAAATACGACTCAGATCAAGTGTGTCGATAGTCTGATTTGAAAGTTTCGGGAGATTTATTTTTTCATATTTTGTGTTCAGAAAACCAATATCGAAAGATGTATTATGGCACACTACCAGATCGGTTCCCAGGAATTCCAGCAGTTTAGATAAAGCATTGGAGAGGGTATCACCGGAATTGAGCTGTTCATTGGTGATATTTGTGAGTTGCTTAATAAATTGCGGAACAGGTTTTTGGGGTTTGATAAAGATTGAGAATTTATCTTTTATTTTACCGGAAATATATCTTACAGCACCAATTTCTATGATCTCGTCTTTTTCGAAATCGAAGCCGGTGGTTTCTATATCCAGTACTACAAAATCAAATAAAGAAGTCATATTTTGCAATATTACTTTTGTATTTTCTATTTTTCAAATTTATATCTCTGCATTTTCTTGATCAATCCCTGGCGGCTCAATCCCAGAGCTCTGGCAGTTTTGGTCTGGTTCCAGTCATTATCGTTCAGAACTTTCAGGATCATCTGTTTTTCCAGGCTTTCTACAGCATTTTTCAAGGATTTATCCTGCAAAAGCTCTACGGATTCGGTTTGCTCCTGAAATCTGAAAATCTCTTCAGAGAGATCGGAAGATTTAATCGAAGAATCATTTTCGGACAGAGTAACAGCACGTTCCAACTCATTCTCCAATTGGCGAATGTTACCGGGCCAGTCATAATTCATCAAGTATCGCATAGCCTCTTCCGTGATGCCATTCACTTTCTTTTCCATCTTTTGGCAGTATTTATCCAGGAAGTGTACTGCCAGCAAAGGGATATCAGATTTTCTTTCTCTTAAAGAAGGAATTACGATTCTGATAACATTCAGCCGGTAGAAAAGATCAAGGCGGAATGATCCTTGTTCTACTTTTTCTCTCAGGGAAACATTTGTTGCACAGATCACGCGTACATCTACCTTTTGCATTAGCGTAGAACCAACCCGCTTTAGCTCGCCTTCCTGCAGGAACCTGAGCAGTTTTGCCTGGATTGAAAGACTGATGTCGGCGATTTCATCTAAAAAGAAAGTCCCACCGTCAGCAACCTCAAACAATCCTTTTTTATCGTGAGTGGCGCCGGTAAAGGAACCTTTTACATGTCCAAAAAGCTCACTTTCCAGTAATGTCTCGGGTAGAGCACCACAATATTGGGCAACGAACTGTTTATTGCGGCGGTTACTATTGTAATGTATTGCCCTGGCAATGAGTTCTTTTCCAGTTCCGCTATCTCCTTCCAGTAGAACTGTAGTAGAAGAATTTTTTATTTTATCTATCATGCGGAAAATCTCCTGGATCTTTTCGCTTTTACCGATGATATTTGTGAAAGTACTCGATGCAGCTAATTCTTCACGGATAACCTCATGAGATTTTTGTAAATTGTCGTAAGAGATATTCTCCACGATAACAACAATCTGATTACAAAGAGCGTTTACAAGGTTATACATTCTTTCGGTAAAATAGTGTGAGCCATGCTTGGTAAAGAGACAGATAACTCCTTTTCTGTCATTTCGTACAATCAATGGAAAAGATATGATGTTGTTGTATTCGGGAGCAAAATGAGGTTGTTTATGATTTTGCCCCGTTCCTTCATTGAAAGTATCCTGTACTACTTCCATCATCAATTGGAAATCTTTATCGGTATTAGTGAAATCTTTCAGGATAATATATTCCCATGAATCCTTTACAAGCTGGTTGTGATACAAAGTAAAAATCCCACCATCGGCATCAGCGAAGTCAATCAGACGATCCAAAGCAGTTTCCAGCAGCAGATCGAAATCAGAAATATCATTCAACTCCTGGGTTATTTCATAGAACTTATTGAGCAGAGTTTCCTGCACCTGTGATTCTTTCAGTTCAATAGTATATTTTTTATTAATTTTTTGAATCAGAATATCATTCTTTTCAAGGAATTTAATAGCTTCAAATTTCTCGATTATCTTTTTATTTTCCAACAAAATTTCCAGGGCTTGTTCCCAATCATCTTTGTCCAATAGTAGCGAAGCGAATTCGTAATTTGCCATAGCCAAATCAAAATCATGTTTGGTTTTTACAAAGATTTCAATAGCGCTCTGAACAAGAGTAAGAGCCAGTTCAGGATCTTTTTTCTCTAAAATAGAACGCAGGAAATGACATTTCCCAACATGGAATTCATTGCTGCTTTCCTCTGCCATTTTCAAGGCAAAATCGAGGTAATAATTTGCACTTTCATAATTTCTGGTTTGCATAAAATAGAAAGCCTGTTTTTCTGCCCCTTCGATGATCTTAATCCCGGAGCCAATATTTTTAAAGAAATCAAAGCTCTCTACCAGGTAAGGATATGCTTCCTTAAATTTATGTAGTGCTGTAAGAATACTACCTAGGTTACCATACAGTTCTGCTTTCATTAATTCATCTGATATATTGGGCAATAATTCCTTGCTTTTTGAATAATAATCAAAGGCAATATTATATTCACCGCGTGTTTCAAACAGTTCTCCCATATTGTTATAGGATTTAATAAGTCCATCCACAAAATTGTAATCTTTCGATTTCTTAATAGCATCTTCGTAATAGTGTATGGCTTTTTGAAAATTACCGGATTTGAAGAATACTGCACCCAGATTATTTATTGCTGCAACAACTCTATCGTACATATTAAATTTTAAGGCAATTGTCAGGGAATTAGTAAAGGCTTCTTCCGCTTCTTTAAAGTACCCGTTATCCATATATGATACACCAATATTAATGTATATGCAGATAATTTTATAATTGTCATTTAGAAGCTTTTGGATTTCTAAAGCTTTATTAAGATAATGAATGGATTTTTTATAATCGTTTTTATCTTCAAATAAACTACCCATATTGATGTAACATACCGAAATTCCACTTAGATTATAACACTGTTTTTCATATTCCAGGCTTTTAAAATAGAGTTTTTCTGCATCCTTAATATCTCCTTGTTGCATTGCCAGCACACCAAGGTTATTATAAATTGCAGCCAACCCTTCCGGATTATTAACTTTCTCATAAAGTTTTTCTGCATCTTCAAATTCCGTCCTGGCTTTGTTCCAATCAGCCTGATGATAGTAAAATGTACCTTTGGCTTTTTTACATTCAGCTTTCATCTTTGAGCGAATTTTAACATCCTTGATCTGATCAGCTATATTGAACGCTTCTTCCAGCATTTCCCGTGATTCTTCTATATTGTCCATTTTATGAAGTATTTCGGTTTTAAGAAGAGCTATTTTGATGATCAAGGATTTATCATCCGAAGCAATGGTATGCTTTTTTAGAATTTCTAATGCAAAAGCAGAAGAGTTTATTGCATACAAGCTGTTTGCCAGAGATAAAACAACATCATCGTGAGGAATGGAATTCTCTACACTTATTTTTAAAGCTTCCCTGAAATTTTCAATTGAATCATCAATTTTCCCCAACCTTTTATTGGCAATTCCAAACTGTTTGAATATTTCAATTTTCTTTTCGGATTTTTCCAATTTTTCCAGGAAGATCCGATAAATTTTCACCAAAGTCTTATAATCTTTTATACGCTGTAATGCAGTAATAAGTCCTTCATAATTTTCCTGTTTGCAAATGTTAAGAAAAATACAGATGTCATTTGTAATATTTTCTGGTAAAATCTCGATAATCGGTTGATAGATTTTTTTTCTCTTTGAAATAGGTAAACTCAAAAAGAAGTCTTTGGTTATTATTGCTTTTTTTACAAAATATTTAGCATCTAGTATAAAAATCAACTTTTTCTTAAGCAATTCCTTGATGCCCTTTGAAAGTACTGCAGGATTTATAATCTTTTTCAGGTTATCTATTGTAGCGTTTGTATCGAAAAGTAAAATTGATAAGAGTATTTTCTGTTGCTCTTCATTAAGTTTTCCTATCTTTTGTAAATAGATGGTTTTTATGTCGGGCTTTTTATCTACATAGGTTTCAAAATCGAAAGTTTTTCCTTTTTTAACAGCATTTTCAAGTACATAGTTCAATATAAATAAATTTCCCCCGGAGATATTTTCTACTATCTGACTTTCTGTTTTTAAATTTGCTTTAACCTCGGGATATATACTTTTGATAATAAGACGGAGCTCTTCAATTCGCGGAACGGGTATAGTTATTTTTTGAGAAATAGAAAATGTTTCTTTACGTGTAAAGATAATAACCTGAATTTTGATTTTCTTCGAATACTGAATAAGATATTGAATGAATTCCAGAGTATAATCATCTAAATGACAACCCTCATATATAATAATATTCTTAGGTTTGAGAAGTTTTTCTTCATTCATTTTCTCCGTAAGAAAATAGAAGAAATCGTAAATATTTTTGAAATTGAATCTCTGTGATTGTTCGATCAAATTATCAAATTCATTATCCTTGATCCCGATAGATAATTTCACTATCTCTCTAAAATGATTGTATTTAAAGATGCGTGGCAAATAGGATTCATATTGAATACCGGAATCATCCAAGTTTTCTATAAGCTTTTTCAGAACTAATGATTTCCCGGAACCGGAATCTCCGATTATTTCTATTATCTTGCTCTTTTCTGCCTGTAAATGTTTTGTAATAGTATCAATTATGGTAAATTCCCGGGTAACAAACTGAGCTAAAATTTTTTCAATTGATGTATCCATACGCGCTCCTTTCTCATAAAAGATAGAGTGATACAAATCTTTATGACAGAAATCTGTCAACAATGTTTTACGTGTAAAGATAATTTACAATCTGCTTGTGGGTTTCTGCGTTTATCAGTTAATAATTTTCCCTAGATTTTTCTTTATCAATTCCGGAGAAATTGAATTCATGCAAAGAAAATGCCCTTTAGGGCATATAGCTGAGCCATGCAATGAGCAGGGCTGGCAGTAAATATTTGAAGATATTATAACAGCTTTTTTATTCAGGGGAGCAAAGCCAAGACGTGGATGTGTTGCCCCGAACAATGCAATCTGAGGTTTGGAAAGAGCAGCAGCGATATGCATGGGACCGCTATCGTTGGAAATAATAACGTCCATATTGTTGATAACTGAAATAAGCTGGGAAATATTGAATTCTCCACAAAGATTAAGCAGTTCTGTTTTTGTGTTTTCCTGTAATTCTGCTGATAGAAGTTTTTCTGTTTTTGAACCCAGAATAATAAATTTGCAATTCCATCTTGATGGAACAGAATCTATGAATTTTACAAGTTTTTTTAGCGGATACATTTTTGTAGCATACAGAGCTCCCGGAAAGATGCCGATCAGTTTTTTCCCCGGAAATTTTTCCCCCAGCGAGATTTTTTTCGATTTATCAGGATAAAGTGCTGGATGTTCAATTGTTTGGGTAATACCGATTTTTTTTAGTGCAGAAAAATAGAGTTCAACTGTAGAAGTTATTGATTTCCCGGTGATCTTTCTTACTATTTTTTTTCTCAGATAATGTTTTTTGTTGTATGTTATGGTCTTCTTTCCTCGAACCAACGATTTAATGATGAATGTATTCAGTTTGGAATGAAGATCTATAACCAGGTCATATTTCTGTTTTTTTAATTTTCTTAGAATCTCTCTTTTATTTTTCCAGGTATGGATTGTATCGATGCATCCGAATGCTTCTACAATACCAACATAAGGTTTTTTTATCAGGTAATCGATCGTTGCATTAGGATAAACTTCCCGAAGAACTTTTGCCACCGGCTGGGTGAGCACAATATCGCCGATCGAGCTTAAACGAAGAATGAGGATTTTTTTCATAATGATTTAACGCCGAAAAACACTGAAAGCACCGATCTAACCTAAAATAATTCTTTTAAATTGTAGCTTAGGAGTTCCAAAGTTTATTAACAAACCTAATTTGATTTTAGTAGCCTTAAGATAATTCTTCACTTGTGCCATATGAATTTTATCAAGATTGGAAATTGCCTTTAATTCGATAATTATTTTATTCTCAACTATTAAATCTGCAAAATATTCACCTACTTTTATACTATTAAAATATACAGGAATTGGATACTGTTGATAAACATGCATTCTCAGTTGTTCTAATTTATATTTAAGTGTATTCTCGTATACTTTTTCCAGAAAACCACTCCCAAAATATTGATGCACTTCAAAAGTTGCTTGTCGTATCTTTTCTGTTAAATCTGAATAAAGCAATTCTGTCATTTTTCCTCTCTATTTCTAAATAACATTACACATTTTTCGGTGTGCTCGGTGTTTTCAGTGTTTAAACTAATTCCTTCAGTATTTCAGGAACTTGATTGATTGCTTCATTAATTTTGGATGCATCCTTCCCGCCAGCCATAGCCATATCCGGCTTACCTCCACCTTTTCCACCAACGATTTCAGCAACTTTTCCCACAATTTTACCGGCATGATAGCGATCCGTAAGGTCTTTTGTAACAACAACCAGGACAGATACTTTCCCTTCCAGTTTAGAGAACAGTACACCGATCCCGGACTTCAATTTATTTCTCAGCTGATCACCGACCTGACGCATTATAGCAGGATTTGGCACATTCACTCTGGCTACAACCACTTTTACATTATTAATAATTATTGCTTTTTGAATAAGTTTATCGATAGCACTGCCGGCAGATTTAACCCGCACAGATTTTAATTGAATATGCAACTGCTTATTTTCTGAAATCATCTTTTGTAATTTTTCCAGAATAGAAGCTGAGGGTGCATGCAAATGACGTCCGATTTCATCGATCTCATCTTCCAATATCTTCACATATTGTTCAGCTTTCTCTCCGGTAATAGCTTCTATCCTGCGGATACCGGCAGCAATGGAAGATTCGGATGTGATCTTGAACAACCCTATCTCGCCTGTATAATCCAGGTGTGTTCCACCACAAAGTTCTTTGGAATAATCTCCGATGGAAACCACCCGCACTTTTTCATCATACTTTTCTCCAAACAGGGCAACAGCACCGGCTTTTTTTGCAGCATTGATATTCTGAATTTCTGTAGTTACAGGAATGCATTCTCTTATTTTGGCATTAACTGTTTTCTCCACAATATCAAGTTCATGCCTGAAAACCTGCTGGAAATGCGTGAAATCAAAACGGAGATGATCCGAGTGCAGGAAAGATCCTTTCTGCTGAACATGTTCTCCCAGAACTTCCCTGAGTGCTTTGTGAAGAAGATGAGTTGCCGTGTGATTGCGGGTAATGTTCTTCCGGTTTTCTTCGTCTATTGCAACAGTATATTCTTTATCGTTGATTTCACCGGAAACCAGTTTTCCAATATGAATAAAAACATCATTTTCTTTCTTCACATCAGAGATCTTTATCTCGCATTCATCATTATAAATCCTGCCAATATCTGCAATCTGTCCACCGGATTCTGCATAGAATGGAGTTTTTTCAATAACCAGTTTTACGTTGTTTTTATCGTCTATAAAATATTTCTGAATTATGCAGGAAACGGTATTAGATAAATACCCAACAAACTCGGTTTTTGTTGTCGGTTGCAATTCTATCCAATCGATCTCTTCCGATTTCATATCGAATTTTGCAGCTTCCCGGGCACGTTTCTTTTGTTTTTCCATCTCTTTTTTAAATCCTTTCTCATCAACCTTCAATCCCTTTTCCTCTGCCATGATGCGGGTAAGATCAAGCGGGAAACCGTAAGTATCGTAAAGCTGAAAGGCATCAGAACCGGAAATTATCTTCCCTGTCTTTATTATAATTTCATTGAATTTTTTCAATCCATTATCCAACGTAAGATTAAATCTCTCTTCCTCTGCTTTGATGATCAATTTGATATGAGCTTGTTTCTCTTTAAGTTCAGTAAAATGATCTCCCATCAAATCTACTACAACATCGACCAGTTTATGAAGGAAAGGTTCTTTCATATTCAGCAGGTGACCGTGACGTGCAGCTCTGCGCAAAATCCGACGCAGAACATAACCTCTTCCTTCATTGGAAGGCATTCCGCCATCAGCAAGGGCAAAGCTGAGTGCACGAATATGATCTGCGATCACGCGGTGCGAAGTTCCATCGTAATTTAACACTGAAAACACCGAATTCACTGAATTGCTTTTTACCGCAGAGGGCACGGAGTACGCAGAGGATTGTTTCTGTTTTTCTTGTTTATTTTGTGTCTGTTGTGCATTTTCGCGGCAATTGGTTTTGTATTGAACACCAGAAAGTTCTGATATTTTATCTATGATCGGCATGAAGAGGTCTGTATGATAATTTGAGTCTTTTTTCTGCAGCACCTGAACTATCCTTTCAAAACCTGCACCAGTATCCACAAATTTATGGGAAAGTGGTGTCAGTTTTCCAGTTTCATCCCGATAAAATTGGATGAACACAAGATTCCAGAGTTCTATAAACCTGTGACAATCTCCATTAATTCTACATTTATGATTCGGATCATTTTTCAAATTACAAAATTCTAAACCTCGATCGATATGAATTTCCGAACAGGGACCGCAGGGACCGGTTGCTGCCATTTCCCAGAAATTATCCTTATCTCCATGGAATTCGATGTGAGAATGCTCGATGTCGGTTTCATTTTCCCAGAAATTATATGCTTCCTCATCTGTTTTGTGCACAGTTGCATAAAGTTTATCTTTGGGAAGTTTCCACACTTTTGTCAGAAGTTCCCAGGCCCAGTTTATTGCTTCTTTTTTGTAATAATCTCCAAAGCTCCAGTTGCCCAACATTTCAAAAAAAGTGTGATGATAACCATCTCTACCTACTTCTTCAAGATCGTTATGTTTACCGCCGGCACGAATACATTTCTGACTGTTTACAACCCGCAGATGAGCAGGTTTAGTTTGGCCTAAAAAGATATTCTTGAATTGGTTCATGCCTGCATTTGTAAAAAGTAATGTCGGGTCATCGATTGGTATTACCGGAGCAGACGGAACTGCTTTGTGCTGTTTTTCTTTGAAAAATTCTATAAACTGTTTCCTGATTTCTTTGCTGCTCATTTTTTTCAAACTCCATTATATCTTGCTTAAAAAAGTTTTTTCAAAATAAAAAATATCTGTCTTTCTGAGGAAAACATTCAAAAGATAATTCTCACGAAGAATCCGCCACTGCGGACAAATCTCATTATAAGTGGAGATTCTTCTAAAAGAACAACGTGAATGACTCGTCAGGATGACAAAAAACACTCTATTATATAAAACTCTTTCTAACTTACTCTAAATTCAATTATTGTAAAAATCGGAAAGTGAGAATTTCTGTAAAGAAAAAAGGGAAATGATTCTATCTTAAGGTTGTATGTTACGATAATAAACGGCATTTAATGTAGCTGTACACTATTTTCTTAATATATATTTCTGCCTTATCTCTATTTCAATTTGTTTATGTTTTTTTCATTGAGTTCACTCTAAAAAATCAAATTTAGTAAAATAAGAAACCGTTGGAATGCAAGGAGAATATCAGCATCGTTTTCAGCAAGCTGAAAGCCAATGCACTTTTAAAACGATTAATGCTTTTTCTTGTCTTATTAACCACCAACTTAAGTTGGTGGTTAATAAGGAGATAGGAAATATTAACTGATTCATCAGGTTCCAAATATTTTATGAATTTTCTAACACATTCCAAATTACATCTTTTTTAGAGTAAACTCTTAATTTATAAGATTTATTGAATTAATCTTTTGAGATAAGAATTACACATCCTTGTTGACAATATGAATTCTGTTTTATTTTTGCATTAAATATTCGAGAATCAGAAGAATAAAAAATTCTGCAAAATAGATGTAGTAACCGCTGAAGCGGTTATTGGTTGGTTTATGCTAATTTGTCCCACAGTTAATACTGTGAATTAATGTTGTATAGTATGCTGAATTAGCTCATAACTATAGTTGTGGAAAATAATGTAAAAGAATAACGAGAAAAATTGATTGGAAAAAACGCAATGAAGAATTTTATAAAAATCTTACCGATAGTTTTATGCTCATTACTAATGGCAGCACACCTTGGCAGAGCAAATATGTTCATTTTGCAATATATAAGCTTATTAATTCCATTTTTTCTATTTTGGAAGAATAAAATTGCAGCAAGAACAATTCAGATTTTCTTAATTATATACGGTTTTGAATGGATAAGAACGATATTTCATTACGCACAAATTAGAGAAGCTAGTGGTGAAAGCTGGTTACGTTTAGCAATTATTTTGGGAGTTGTAGCTTTATTGAATTTTGCAACTGCATTGGTTTTTCGTACAAAATCCATGAAAGAAAGATACGGGTTGAAATAAGATTCATTCTCTAATCTCATCCTTAAAACATTTCTTCAAAACGGTTCTTAGTTTAAGATTAATATACAGATCGCTGGTTTCTAGAAACATTACAAATTCTTTATGCAGGTATTTCTGCTCTATCTTCAATTGCACAAAATATTTCACCTGACTCTCTTTAACTGGAAAAGTGTATGTCTTACCCATTTCGATCTTTACGTCTGCAATATTCATCAGGTAATTTGTAAAGTGTTTAAATACTTTATCGAGTTCATCCTGGATAACTTCATCTCCGGGAGTAATGCAATTTTCCGCAACATAGTTATTAAGATATTTATTTATCTTAATTGGATAAGTTTGGAAGGCAATATTCTTCGCAGCAAGTTTTGCCAGGTATTCATCCGGGTTTTCTGCTTCTGCACAACTGATCACATAACCTTCTTCCATGGCATTAAACCATATTGGAATTGTTGGTTCTGATTGTTTCTTCACCATCGAGCAGGAAAGGGTGAGTATTATTATTGAAACTAATAAACTTTTATTCATTTGATACTCCTTATGATTTAAATTATAATTTTCCCCATTCTTCTAAAATGGATTTCAGTAATGTTGAATTCCATTCATAATCTTTTTCATCCCACTTTTTATCGATATCATCATAATTATTTTTAAATGAATCAGCTTTAGTGAAATATATTTCAGCTTGTTCGAAATTTTTCAATTTATAGTTAATTGCTGCTAATATCAGAATTGGTGTATCATCATCAGGCTCATGAGATAGATACTTTTCAAGGTCTTGCTTTGCTTGATGAAATTTTTTCAATTCAAATAAAGCTCTTCCTCTAGCATAGTATCCTATGAATTGATAATCAGGGTTAATATACTTCAGGAAATTATTAGCATCGTCCAATGATTTTGTATATTGTCTCATACGATAATAATTAATAGCACTACCTAAATAGAAATCAGATCTAGTAGAATCCATTGAAATTGCTTTTTTATAATCTTTTTGTGATAACGAAAATGAATCTAACCTAGAATATGCATCAGCTCTTCTGAAAAAATAATCAGCATGTAATGTATCAATTTCAATAATTGTATTCATATCTTCTAATGTTTTATCATATTGCTCTAATTTGTTATATGTATAGCTTCTATAATAAAGAATTTCTTTATATTGCTTCACATCAAATTCCTCCGATTCTTTGCACAATTCAATAGCTTTTGTCAAGTCAGGTATCATTGGTTCATATTGTTTAAGTTTTTTGTTGCTAATTGCACGGTTGAAATAGAAAATATCATTATTTTCATCAAACCCTATCGCTTCTGTATATAATTTTATTGCTACTTCGTATTTACCTTCATAACTTAATTTAAGAGCCTTATTATTTAGTCGTCTCGCTTCATAATTATTTCTGTATTCAACTCCAATATTTGATATTGAAGCTATGTCTCTTATTCCGTGAATATAACCACTATTTATTAACTCATCTATTGAAGGATATAGTAGATCAATTGTTTTGTGATCTTTTAATTTTTTAATGAAATTTTTACTAACCCCATATTTAGCAATATGTTTAAATTGCATCATATCTGATTTATTTTTTGTTTTTCTTAATGGAAATATATCCCATCGAGTTAAATTATAAATTTCAGGATAATCCCGTGCATTATAACTATAATGAAAACCAATTTTGGCATTGATATCTATATAGCGTTCTTTCCCTGCTACGAATGCAATCGTTCCTGCTGATGCACAAATTGAGGAAACATATGTATTTAAGTTATTATCTTCAATTAACTTAGCAAGTTTATATCCCTCAAGAGCAGAGCCACCATAACTATCTATAATTATTCCGGTGATATTGGAATTTGATTTCAAGGTATTTTTAATATCTTTTGACAATCCTTTTTTTATATCAC
>JAUXIJ010000028.1 GCA_030621085.1 Candidatus Cloacimonadota bacterium
ATGGTAATTATGAAAGTTATATTTACATCAAAAATAATCAGTTTATTGGTGGATATGATGGTATTAATATAGATGATGCTTATGTAGAGATTTCGGATAATTATTTTGAGGGGTGTGATGTTAGTACGGAATTTACATTAGGCAAAGTATTCAATAATACATCAAATAATGGAGAAGTCTGGACTCCAGGTGATATGTTAGTTTTTAATAATATCTGCTATAATCATAACGGATATGGCTTGAAAGTAGGTTATAATCCATATTGTACCAATAATATTTCGATAAATAATGAATATGATATTTGGAGTGCTACAGTATCATATGAAAATTGTATTATAATTAACAACGAAGAATTAACTCAATTTGTCATAAATGGTAATCCCCTTTTCCGCAATTGCATAATCGATTTTGAGCTAGAATATCCCTTAATAGATGGTGGAGGAAACATCTGGGTTGATTCTTTGCAGGCACAAACACTTTTTGAGGATATACAAAACGGAGATTTTCATCTCATCGAAGGCAGCCTTGCAATAGATGCGGGTTTCGACACTCTGGGTTATTATTATCCGTTCGATATGGATTACAATCACAGAGTCTGGGATGGAAATAATAATGGAACAGTAATAATCGATATCGGTCCTTATGAATATAATTCACCATTATTTGGCGGTATCGCGGGATATACTTACAATCCTGCAACCGGTGAACCGGTTGATTATGTTCTTCTTAAAATCGATAACCAGCCGGGTGAGTTTACTTTCTCAGACAGCATCGGGAATTTTGAATACAAACTTCCTGCCGGTATGTACGATGTCTATGCAGAACGTGTATTTTACGAGGATATGATCGAATATCAAGTAGAGGTTTTCGATGGTCAATTTACCCAAATAGCAATTTCCATGACTGAAATAGTGGATGTTGAAGAAAATACAATTCCTCACTCATCAAACATAATTTCTAACTTGCGAAACTATCCAAACCCGTTTAATCCAGAAACAACTATCAGCTTTTCCGTAACACAAAACGCTATGTCCGGCTCAGACGGATCCTCGTTTGTGACTCTTGAAATCTTTAATTTGAAAGGACAGAAAGTTAAAGTATTCACATTCCCAAACAGGGGTTTAGGAACAAGTGAATACAGTGTGGTATGGAACGGTAAAGATAACAACAATAAATCAGTTGCATCAGGAATTTATTTCTATAAATTAAAAACAGGCGATAACCGGGAAGTTAGGAAGATGGTGTTATTAAAATAGGAGAAAATATGAAAAATCGATTAATAATTGTCTTATTTGTTTCACTAATATATTCTCTTTTCGCTCAAACACCACCCGACACACTATGGACACAAACTTATGGTGGAAATGAAGATGAAATTGCACGCTCCATGCAAGTAACGAATGACGGAGGGTACATTATCACAGGAAACATTGGGCCATACTATTCATCGGAAATCCTACTAATTAAAACAGATCAGGGCGGCAATATAATATGGGAACATTCTTTTGGTGATCAATATCATGACGGAGCTTATTCTGTTATACAAACATTAGATGGTGGTTATATCGTTGCTGGTTCTACATTTCTTGATTCACCAAATTTTTACGATGCCTGGATAATCAAAACGGATCAAAATGGTAATGCTATCTGGGATAACACTTATGGTGGTGGAGATGATGACTTTGCAATGTCCATAATTCAGCTTGATGATGGTAATTTTGTAATTGTCGGATCTTCTACTTCTTACAGTACAAGTTATTTCGATGCTTGGTTATTTAAGATAGACCAGGATGGCAATCTGGAATGGGAAAATACTTTTAGTGGTGAATCAAATGATAATGGAACGTGCCTACAACTGACATCTGATGGAGGATTTATCTTAGGCGGATATAGAGAAGTTTTTGGTGATATGGATGTGTTAATACTTAAAACTGACCAAAATGGCATAATGGTGTGGGAAAACACATTTGATATAAATGATATGGATGGAGCGACCTCGATTTTACTTACCAATGATGGTGGTTACATGATTGTTGGTTTTTCGCAAACGGATAGTACAAGTGACATTGACGCATTATTAATTAAAGTTGATGAAGATGGAGATTTAGAGTGGTTTAACACTTATGGCGATTCTGAAGATGAAATGGCGTTATCGGTTTTACAGACAGATGAAAGTGAGTATATTGTTGCTGGATTCACTGAGTCATTTGGTGCAGGAAATAGAGATGTTTGGCTTTTTAAAACTGATCAGGATGGTAATATGATCTGGGACGTTACTTTTGGAGGAAGTGAGGAAGATTTAGCCTATTCACTGCAAAACACAAATGATGATGGATTTGTTTTAGCTGGATATACAAAGTCATATGGAGCAGGGAATAAAGACGCTTATCTTATCAGATTAGGCTCTGAAGTTGGTGTAAATGATCACTTATTACCTAATGTGAATGATCAATATTTTCTTTATTCAAATTATCCCAACCCCTTCAATCCTTCTACAACAATCTCTTTCTCGATTCCCGAAGAAAGTCGTGCTGGACTTTTAGTCTACAACATCAAAGGACAGAAAGTGAAAACACTTGTTAATGAAACAATACCAGCAGGTGAACATTCTGTTATCTGGAATGGCAGAGATTCTAATGGCAATCGAGTCAGCTCGGGCATCTATTTCTACAAACTGAAAACTGGTAAAATTGAAAAAGTTAAGAAGATGATATTGCTGAAATAGAAAATTTAAAGATAACGTTGTATAATAGTGTATCTGCGGTGTCCCGTAGCACATGCAAAACATCAGAGTTTATCTGCTTTCTTCCTCTCTATTGATCATATGAAAAACCATTTTTACTGTAGCTTGAATGTCTTTTCCCCTCACTGGTTTTACAAGATATCCGTATGGTTCCGAAGCCATTGCACCGTCTAATGTTCTTTCATCGGCGTATGCCGTTAAAAAAATTATCGCAGTATCATATTTTTCTCTGATCTCTTTAGCTGCCTCTACACCTGTCATGATCCCAGCCAGCATAATATCCATAATTACAAGATCCGGTTGTAATTTCTCTACTTCCTGTATGGCTTTTTCACCGGTTGTAACAATGGTGCAAACATCATATTGATAGGATATGAGCGCTTTCTTAATATCTTCTGCTATTAATAATTCATCTTCTACAATCAGAATCTTTTTCTTCATTTTGTTGCTCCGATTTTTTACTTTTTAATAATTAAAAAATCTATTGTGGAATGTCAACACAAAATTATTATTATCCTCAAAGTAATATATATAACATGAATTATTAATAATAATTTGATATTTAGAACAAAAATTGCTTGTAATTTGTATTCAAATAATTATAGAAGTATGTGGGAGTAAAAATGAAAAGATCTGTATTCATAATGTTTTTTTTAATGATATTTATTTCAATTAAGTGCTTGGAATCATCAATCATTTCCTATAAAGATTCATGGGGAAAAGAAGAGTTTAATTTGTTAACTGAATCAGATACCGGCATCGAAATAATTTTTTCGATTAATGAATTAGTTTTGCAAGAAGTGAACATAAATAGCGAGATAATGACGCAAGTTCAGATTCCCGGTCATTTTCTTCCGAATGACGAAGGCATGCCCGACCTACCCGGGAATGGCACATATATTGCCATTCCACAAGGTGCAACTCCACAAATAGAAGTGATCTCTTCTCGAGTTGAGATAATATCGGATATCGATATTGCCCCGGCTCCACGAATTCCTTGGGATAACGAAACAGGACCACTGGAATATAGTAAAAATGAATTAGTATATTCAACTGATTCATTTTATCCTGAGGATACAGTAAAGCTTTCCGAACTTACTCAAATAAGAGGAGTTGATGTAGTTATTCTGGGAATAACTCCTTTTCAGTATAATCCTGTAAGCAGGGAGTTGCGCATTTATAGGGATTTTCATATCGAAATTACTTACCTTGGAGGTAATGGGCATTTTGGAGATGACAGACTGCGCAGTCGCTGGTTCGATCCGATTTTACAAAATATAATTTTGAATAGAAATTCTTTACCTGATGTAAATTATCCAGCTTCAATTTCCCGGACAGAAGATTATGAATATATTATCATAGTTCCCGATGATCCTGTATTTCTGAATTGGGCAGATTCACTTCGAGTTTTCAGGAACGAGCAGGGAATAAATACCGGAGTGGTTACAACCTCAGAAATTGGCGGGAATACTCCAATAGCAATAGAAAACTATATCAACAATGCTTACAACACCTGGGATGTTCCTCCTGTTGGTGTTTTATTGCTTGGTGATTACGGAACTGCCGGAAGTACTATTATTTCCCCTATATGGAATAGCTATTGTGTTTCCGATCATATTTATGCAGACGTTAATAATAATTCCATGGCTGATGTTATTTTGGGAAGAATAACTGCTCAGAATGCAGATCATTTGGAAATAATGATAAATAAAGTTCTGGATTATGAGAGAAATCCTTCAGAAAATCCGGGTTTTTATAATAATCCAATAACTGCACTTGGCTGGCAGACAGAACGCTGGTTTCAGATATGTGCCGAAAGTGTAGGAGGATTCTGGTTTAATGAATTGGGAAAAGATAGAGTTCGCATTAACGAAATTTATGAGGGTAATCCCGATGTTGATCCATGGTCTACAGCAACAAATACATACCAGGTTGTGAACTATTTTGGACCCAATAGTCTAAATTATATTCCTGCTTACCCCAGCCAATTAGGTGGCTGGACAGGTGGAAATTCTATAGATATAAATAATGCAATTAATAGCGGTGCTTTCATGCTTGTTCATAGAGATCATGGAGGTGAAACAGGATGGGGAGAACCAAGTTATCATAATAGTGATCTTTCCGGGCTATCTAATGAAGATCTTGTATATGTATTTTCCATTAACTGTCTTACCGGAAAATTCAATATCAATGGAGAATGCTTTGCTGAAGCTTTCCACCGTCATGAACAAGGTGCTATAGGATTGATCGCAGCATCAGAAGTTTCTTACTCTTTTGTGAATGATACATTTGTTTGGGGAATGATAGATCATATGTGGGGCGATTTCATGCCAGATTACGGTACTGCTCCACAAAGCAGCGACCGCATAATGCCGGCTTTTGCTAATGCTTCGGGTAAGTACTTCCTGCAGTATTCCAATTGGCCATATAACAACCAGAGTAAACCGGTAACTTACAATCTTTTTCATCACCATGGTGATGTTTTCACCAATTTGTATTCCGAAATGCCACAGTCACTTTCGGTTGTTCACGACGATATCTTGATTGCTGGTCTTGAAACCTTCACTGTAACTGCAGACGAAGGATCCTTGATTGGACTTTCTGTTAATGGAGAGTTCATAGGCGCAGCAGAGGGAACAGGTTCTCCTGTTACTATTCAAATTCCGGCTCAGATTCCAAATGAATTCCTGAAAATAACTGTAACCAAACAGAATTATTACCGTTATTCAGAAGAGGTTGATATCATTTCCCCGGAGCAATATATTATTTGTGATAGTGTGAGTTTTGTTGAAATCGGAGGACATCTTGATGACTCTTTTCAATCTCTGGATACATTGCAAATTGATGTTACTTTTATGAATATCGGTTTACAACCGACAGGTGCAACCTTTTCTGCTACTCTTTCCACAGAATCCGATTTCGTTAACATCATCGATGATAGTACTGTTGGTGCTCAAATACCTGCTTTGGGTATTTCTTTCATCGAAGATGCATTCCGGATAGAGTTATTACCAGAAATAGAAGATAACACGACAATCTCTTTTGAGGTAGAAATTTCCTCCGGCGGTGAAAGCTGGGTAAGCGAATTTGATATTATAGTTCATGCTCCTGTGTTGGTTTATGAAAGTTTTGAGCTTGAAGTTACTTCCGGGTCCGACCAGATACTTGATCCGGGAGAATCCGGTGAAATATATATTACTCTCCAAAACATGGGTAACGGTTTTGCCTATGAAACTTCCGTTTATCTTTCTACTGATGATCCTTATGTATCTCTCACAGGTGAAGAGGTCATTCCAAGCATACTGCCAGGTGAATCAGCTTCCACTCTACAGCCTTTGTATATTACCATTTCAGAAGAAAGTCCCATTGAATATTTTGCTTCGATCGACGTTTATGCGTTAGATTCAGGAGGTATAACAGGTGAAGGAAATTTCAATCTGGCAATTGGATTCATGGTCTTTAACTTTGAAAATGATGATATTGAATGGGATCATTATCCATTAACGGAAAATTATCTGGATGAATGGCATTTGAGCGATTATCGAAATCATACTCTTGATGGATCATACAGTATGAAGTGTGGTGGTGAAGATGGCTCATATTATTCTAGTTTTATACATGCAGCTCTTGTTATGCCGGAAATAGAACTTACTTCTGACTCCAGCGTGAAATTCTACCATTGGATGGATGCAGGTCCCGCAAGTGGTTCAGTAACCTGGGATGGTGGGCTAATAGAGATTTCTACGGATGGTGAAAACTGGACGCAAGTAGAACCGGTTGGAGGTTATCCATACACAGCTGGTGATCTCCCCATATGTCCATTTCCTGTTGGAACGGGTTTGTTCGCTGGTGATTTTGATTGGGAAGAAGTAGAACTTGTTCTTTCGGGTTACATAGGAACGGTTCAACTGCGGTGGGTTTTTGGTAGTTGCCTGGAACCAGGTGAAGGCTGGTACATCGATGATATTTCTCTGACGAATTATACAGCTATCGATGATGAATTATTACTTACAAACGAAACATATTTAGGAGGTAATTATCCTAACCCATTTAATCCAGCTACAACCATTTCTTACAATCTGTTGGAAGATTCTCATGTTTCCATAAATATTTATAATATTAAGGGTCAAAAAGTAAAGAATATGTTAAATTCTGATATGACTGCAGGAGAACACATAGTAGTTTGGGAAGGTAGAGACGAATCTGGAAAAACAGTTTCCAGCGGTATTTATTTCTATAAAATGGAAGCAGATAATTATACTTCCATTAAGAAGATGATCCTTCTTAAATAATAGGATTTGCAGATAAAAGCATTCGCATTTCAGAATTTTTTAATTCAACTGGTATAATTATTGCACCTATCAAATAAAAATTTGTATATTGAGGTTAATATGGGAAAAAGAATGGTATATTTGCTCTTGATGATGTTTTTAGGAACTGTAATTCTTTCGGCACAGAGTGTTTTTATTTGGGATAGAGATGATGGAAACAACATCATGAATCCTGAAGATCCGTGGACATTTGTTGGGCTGGAATATGCTATTGTTAACGCATTAACGGAAAACGGTATAACTCCTGTAATTGATACAATTCTTCCAGATGACCTTTCTAAATATGATATTCTTTTTGCCATACTCGGTCCCTGGTGTGAGGGTTGAGGTTGGACGCCTCCCGGTCCGGTCGGATCGGATGATGCACAGAAAATCATAGATTTTCTAAATTCTGGAAAAGCTGCATATATTGAAGGTGCTAATGTGGGAAGTGATTCCCATCCAGATCTTTATCCATTTTTGGGATTAGGTGTTAATTCTCAAATGGCTGTCGGTTATAATGGTATTGAAACTGTAAACGGAATTGACAGTAACCTGATGGCTGGTTATTCATTCAATTATCTTTACGGGTCAAATGCAGATTATGGAATCGATGAACTGGATATTGGTGATGGCATTGCTCTGATGGAATCACAGGATGAGAACATTCGGGCGGTTTCTTATAATTCCGGTTTATATAGAACTATCACTGCTTCCGCCTTTTTCGGTGCCATTGCAGATGGAACCGGAATTAATACAAAAACCAATATGATGTTACAATACTTGAATTTTTTCACGACAGTAAATACAGAAAATATCGAAATACCTTTGTTTACACAGCTAGGAAGTAACTATCCCAATCCCTTCAATCCAACTACAACAATTTCTTTTTCTAACCCTGAAGAAAGCAAAATTGAAATTACTATTTATAATAGTAAAGGACAGAAAATTAAAACACTGGTGAACGAAGTTCTTTCAGCTGGTGAACATACAGTTATGTGGGATGGTACTGATAATAGAGATACATCAGTTTCCAGCGGTATATATTTCTATAAAATGAAAACTTATAATTATACTTCCATTAAGAAGATGATCTTACTCAAATGATCTGATATTTTCAAAAATAAAGCCCCGAGAATCTCGGGGCTTTATTTTTGAAATGAAACTTATTTCAACAGTAACATCTTTCGAGTTCTTTTGCTGTTGTTCGTTTTCAACTGGATAAAATAAATACCCGAAGCTACCACTTTATTGGAATTATCACGTCCTTTCCAGGTGTATTCGTAATTTCCACTTTCCAGTTTTTGTTTGTAGAGAGTTCGTACTTTCTGACCCTTAATATTATAGATTGAAAGCTCTACATCCGTTTCGGAAGCGATATTGAAGCGGATATTCGTATCAGGATTAAAGGGGTTTGGATAATTGATCAGTTCAGGTATGAAGGTCACGATTTCATCAGTAGAAGTCCACAATTCATTCGTGACAGTTATTTGTCCTTGCAGAGTATCGATTTGTGTGGGAGAAAACGAATAAATATAATTTCCACTGACCAATTCGTTCCAGCTATTTCCATCTATACTGATGCTGGCATGATAACCATCGGTAAGTTCACTCAAATCCATTTCCAAAGTAACTGCATCCGACAGGTTGATCTTGAGTGCAAAATCCCATGTTTTGACTTCAGGCAGAGTCGCACTCATTGGTAATTTTATTTCCTGATGCAGTCTATCATAAATGAAAAGAGTATCAACGGTCAGATCTTTTGGAAAATATAGTTCGATACCTTCCTCAAAAGGTTTATGCGGTGGTTCCGGTAAATCCAATCTAAAATCAAAATCATTGGAAGCAAATCTTGAAACCCCTAATGTCATTTTATCCGAATCAAATTGGCTGGCAGTGAAATTTAAAACCCAATCCTTTTCATATCCGGGATTATAGTACGCTGAATAATAGGGTGTAAATTTACAGGACAAAGTATCACAGGAATCGACATTAGCATAAACGTAGAATGAACTGGTTGCATCAATTATTTCTGCATTTTCATAACTTGAGTCTTCATATTGGAAGAAGGCGTAAGAAATATATTGGCGACTGTACATATAACTGAAACTATGAACATTTCCGTTAAAATCAAATAATAAATCTTTAGGTTGATAGTTACAGAGATGTGGATTGGGAAGCAGGTTCCAACCTGGGATCATGGGAATTTCATAAGTTGTTTTCTGGATATTTCCACTGTTGGAATATTCTCCTGCTGTAGGCGTATGAAGCCAGTAACCCCGTTCGAACTCAAAATGACTAACTGATTGATATTGATTTTGAGGTAAAGAAATATATAATTCAGCATCAGGACCAAACACATGTTGGACCGGTAAACTAAATTCCAGGACCCACGGATTAGCTACCATTTGCCAGCCCTCATCCCAGGAAATAGTATTTGTTTCCGGTACAATTCCCAAACTGTAATTTGAAATTGCTCGAACTATTTCATTATCGAATGTGAAAACATCAATATATACTTCACCGTTATGTAAGGTTATATCATCGGGAACTATCCAGGTAATATGATTTGTACCTGGATCTACTTGTGAAGCAACAAGAATACTATCTTCATCATTCTGAATGGAAATATCAAGAGATTCCACAATATTCACATAACTCAATGTCCAATCTATATCCAACTCGTCACCGCTTTTATATATCTGATTCTGATTACCAGAAAAAAGAACTTCGGGTTTTAGATCTCCCCAATATAATGTGAAAAAAAGCGGAGCAGAATTATAGATTGTAAAATTCATGTTGGTTTCTGTTAACTTAACAAACTGTCCTGTCTGGTTATCTTCAATGTATAGTTTACCGTACTCAGGATAATAGTCGGGTGAAAGAGAAATCTCCAGGATTTCATTGAACTGGTCTGTAGTAACATGCAATTCCCAGGTTTTATAAAAGTAATTTGGATCATAATTGCCATGAGTTTCTTTTGCCAGGTACATGGTTCTCGATTGCCATTCTTCTTCGTAAAAAGCAGCATAAACAAAGTCAGATGAAGGCGGATCACTTTTTTCAATATCATAATAATGGTCGAAGTCATCGGTGGCAAAGGGATTCATAGAAAAAGCAACAGTGTCCATAATTGTGATGTTCTGAGTAGAAATATACAATTCAAATACAGCAGCCGGATAACAATAAACAATATCATCATGAAAAAACTCCATACCAACGCTGTTTACAGATGATAATCTATAGTAATAATACTGTCCGTTATCAATTCCATTATCAATATATTGGTAGTCGGTATTTGGCTGGTATGATCCTTGTAAGCCGGGATTTGTCTGCCAGCTGTCAATTAGAATATACTCACCTTCACTGGTGCGACGATAAACATTAAAGCCCTGATTTCCGTTCTGTTGTAGTGCTGTCCATTCCAATAATGAGAAATTATCATTTCCATAAGCTGCAAATTCATCGATAATTGCAGGTGCAGTGTAAGCAGTTATTTCTTCAGATAAAGGAGAATAATTTTCGTTATAATCCAAAGCTCTAACCTTAAAATAATACTGAGTATTCAACTCTAAGTTGTTGATTTCAGCAGAGATTTGCCTGGGGCTGGCTAAAAGTGAGCTGTCATTTCTGTTGTATAAAAAATAATTCGTACCGGTGATGGATTCATCTGAATAAAGGACCTCATAAGTATAAAAATCAAAGCAGGAGATCGGTTCCCACATTAAAGCAATGCTATTAAATGTTTGATCTGTTATGATAAAATTTTGCGGAGTATTGGGAATGAGTTGATCATTCAATTCAATCGTTTCCGGCAATATCTCGGTCATGGCATCTAACCACGGTGCATAAAATTCCAGGGTGCGGTCGAAAAGTTGTGCCATATCGAAAAAACCGGTATCGGGATCGAATCCGTAAAATAGTTTGTACTCTTCTTCAGTTTCCGGATAACAGTTTGGAAATTCATCCATTTCCAGGTGATAAAATGGTTCAAAAACATCATATCTATTCCAACTATCGAAAGTGTATAACATCTGTTTGTTCTGAGAATATCCCTCCAGGTCGAGTTGATTATTTACCGGATAAACACGTCCCGTTTCAGAGTAAAAGAGGAAATCATAGATATCGTAATTTACAGCATAAAAGTCATTTAGGTGTACTATAGAGTTGTTTCCAGTTGAATTTGCAGGATGGATAATATGAGTACTTGCATTAACGAAATCCAGGTGAAGATAGGAAAGATCGCGCATGGGTAAATTCGGACATCCTTTATTGTAACCTGCAGATATCTGACAATTAGCATAACCATCATGTCTGTTCCAATCGTAACTATGTATTTGGGGAGAAAATTCTCTGCGTCCGAAATCCTGTCTGATCTTATCGCAGAATGCTTGATATACTATATTATAAGCGTGCACTTCTCTACGGGATGGATCACTTAATGATTTGGAATTGGAATAACTGCCCACTTCTGTCCATTTTACTTCTCTGCCTACACCGGATATTGTAAGGAACATAGCATCCCATTCCACAAAACATCTATGTGCTACCGCAGATACAATGAAATCATCGTTGGGGTGAACAACATTTACAATAATCGGCACGGAAGACAGGGGATTATATATAAAAAGTCCCCAACCAAAATCGAAAGAACCAACTTCATCATCGTATGGCTCGATAGTACCGTTATCATCATAATAGTCCATATTCAGGATTTCACGTAAAATATAGTATGTTCTACCTGTATCAGTATCATTGAATTCCACTACCTGGTATGGGAACTGGTAATTGTTGATAAGGTTCTGAGCTTGCTCATATTCACCATCCAGGAATTCAGTGATAACCTGTTCCCAAAGATCAAGAGTATCATCTATTGCCAGGTAAAAATCTCCGAAGCCATTGGTCTGTCTGTCCCAGGGAGCATATAAATTATAGTCTTCCGAAGCTATTCCTTCCGAAACGTGTGATACCCAATTATCATATTCGCATTCTTCGGTCTCACCGTACAAGAACTCACCAAAGGAAGCAGTTTCGATTACAATTCCTGATAACGACGAAAAGAAGGCTGCTGCAACTAAAGTACAAAATATTTTTTTCATAAAAAATAACCCCATTTCAAATCAATTAAATTTATTTACTTCTTATCTTAATTTGTCAATTTATATTTCAAGTTATGCTTGACATAAAATCTTTATTATTGAAGTCGCATATATTGTTCTTTGGAATATATATTGCAGAGAATTTGGTAAAAAAAATATAAGGAATTTATATGAAACAATTTTTGATTTTGTTTTTTCTTTTAACAGCATCTTTTCTTTTAGGGGAAATTATCATAGATGAAGACTTCAGTGGAACCTTTCCACCTGATGGCTGGACAACATATTCAAGTTCCGGACAGATTAACTGGCAGCAGGGTAGTGGTAGTACTGCCGGAGGAACTTCACCGGAAGCCGAATTTGATTGGTCTCCTTCCACAACTGCTGTTCAACGATTGATAAGCTTGCCTGTGAACACTGTGGGAGCAACTTCGTTAGACCTGGAATTCATTCATACAAACAATGATTATAATGGTGATTATACGATTCGACTTGAAACAACAAGTGATGGAAATAATTGGAATATTGTAACTACTTTCCTGTCTTCATCTTTCAATGCTGTTCAAGAGCAGATTACAATCATGAATCCAGATGTTGGTTCTCCTACATTCCAGGTAGCCTGGGTTTTTGATGGTTATTCATTCAATATTAATTACTGGTATGTGGATAATGTTATTCTTTCCGGAACATTAATAACTTATGATAACGATCTTGCTGCAATCGGAATTTCCGGTAATACTATCGTTAATGCGGGCAACACAGAAAATTATGAGATCACTATAAAGAATGTTGGTTATAATACTCAGGATAGTTATACAGTTAGACTGAAAAAGCAAAATGGAGAAGAATTAAGTTTTATAGATATTACACAGCCAATTGCCTATGAAGAAGTGGTTGTACATACTCTTGTCTGGAATATCCCGGTAGATGAACCTCCAGGGACAACTCTCATCTACGGTGAAGTTGAATTAATCGGTGATGAAAATTCGCTCAACGATATCACCTCATATCTGGAAGTAGAAGTATTTCCTCAAGGGATTTTACAGGTCTCTGTGGGGAATGGTACTATTTTAAATCAAAGAATCCCTATCTGTTTCGAATACTTGAATAGTCTTACTGAAAGTCTTTTTTTCACTGATGAAATGGGTGGAGTAATCGGACTAATTACAACTTTAACTTATTACAATAATTTTGTGAATACTCTGACGAACAAACCCACAGTTATCTGGATGGGAGAAACAACCCAGACAAATCTTACAAATGGTTGGATACCGGCTACACAATTAACGCAGGTATTCAATGGTAACGTCAACTATTTGTCAGGGCAGAATGATATAATAATAGAACTTGATACACCATATATGTACGAAGGCGGTAACCTGGTGGTGATGGTGCATCGTCCGATGGATACCCAGAACTATGGAGATATGGATCGTTTCTATCATGATGAAACTCTTGAACATATAGATAGAACACGCTATGAACGTGATAATAGTATTATTCTTGACCCCTACAATCCACCTGCAGTAAGCTATTCTTTCGAGTTGCTTGCCAATATTACATTCACTTTTTTCCAGGGTGCCATGGGCGAAGCAGAAGGCTATGTTTACGATGATCTGGGAGCACCGTTGGAAGGAGCCGAAGTGTTGATAGAAGAAAATCAAATGCTCACTTATACGAATGAACAGGGTTATTATCATTTAGGGAATATTCTTACCGGAGTTTATAACCTCACTGCTTCACTTTTCGGATATTCACCTCAAACCGTTCAGATGGAGATCTTTGAAAATCAGATCACTCAAGTTGATTTTAATCTGATACCTCTGGGTAGTGTTTCTGTTTCCGGACTTGTGGTAGGCAGCGATTTTCCCACTATTGGTTTGGAAGGTGCTTATGTTACTCTAACTGGTTTTTCCAATTATGAAACATATACAGATGAAAACGGGTTCTTTCTATTTCCAGATGTTTATACGAATATTACTTATGATTTTACGATAGTATTCGAAGGATATGATGATTACAATGATGAAGTGCAGGTAGGAAGTGTAAGTCTTGATCTGGGAACAATTACTATCAATGAGATAGCTTTCCCACCGGGAAATGTAATTGCAATTCAGAACGAACCAGGTACCGAGGTAGATATAATCTGGACATCGCCCGGTCAGGGTGGTGGAGAATTCCGTTATGACGACGGTATTGTAGATAATGAGGTTGGTTTTACCACGACACCGGCAAATGCTGTTTTTGGCGCTCTTCATCCTAATATAGCCTTTTTACAGGAAATACACTGGCTTCTTACTTCTACCTATGGAACCCACAGCAATGTTAAACTGTATCTTATCGGTCTCGATGAAACTGGAAATCCCGATCCAGACCAGTTGTTGTATGAATCATCTCTTATTGCAAATGTTGATGATGAATGGAATATTTATGAACTTCCACAGCAGATAAATGCACCACAAGGATTCTTGGTGGGGGTAAGCACTCCGGGTGTGTATACTTCTATTGGTTTGGATGATGGTGTGGGTGAACCCTGGGTGTTTCAATCCGGGACACAATTATGTACTACCGATTGGACTTCAGGAGAAACCTGGATCGATATCGGTTCATGGGGACCAATGTTCCAGAAAAACATGATGATACGTGCTTACGGCATCAATATGGGAAATACACTGGATGCAGATAATTATATTCAAAAGAACAAACCCGAACTATTGATCGCAAGAGAAAATTCCGGCAGCATGTCCCAGAGTTCCAGGGAATTTGAATTCTACAATGTATACCGTTTCCTGGAAGTTCTGCATAACTATCCAAACGACTGGGATTTGATAGCTACTGGAGTTATAGATACTTTTTATAATGATATAAGTTGGATCCTTTTACAAAATGAAGTTTATCAATTTGCCATAACATCTGTTCATACGAACGGCATAGAATCTTTACCTGCATTTTCACAATCAATTGAAAAAACTTCTGCTGGCACAAAGCCTGAAATCTGCCCTGTCAATATTACAGGTTTGGGTAGCAACTATCCCAATCCATTTAATCCGGAAACAACGATAAGTTACAGCCTGAAAGAAAACACAGATGTGATTATCGAGGTGTTCAACCTCAGAGGTCAGAAAGTACGTACACTGGTAAAAGAAAACAAAAACCGGGGGAACCATACTATTTTATGGAATGGTTCAGATAAAAACGGCAAAGCTGTATCATCAGGAATTTATTATTATCGAATGAAAACAATAAACCTGGAAGAGACCAGGAAAATGATTTTGATGAAATGAAAATACAAAATGCAAATCATTTCTGGAAAGGAATTATTTGCTACGAAGGAAAAAAGAAATGGAAAATGAAAAAATTGTAAAAACAGATAAGGAATTCAGAAAAAAAATTCTTCTGATTTCACTTCTTCTGGTTGTGGCAGGCATTATTTTCATCTTTTACTTTCAGAATTATCTAACGGAGTTGAGATCGTTGGCAGAAGAAAATCCCGAGCTTACTCTGCAAAAGATAATAAATTCGATGAAAATAATTATCTTCTCGTTAATGATCATATTCGCAGGAGCTGGAATTTACTTTTTACGATTGGGGATATTGACAATTAAAACATCACAATTCCCACCACCAGGTATAAAGGTAATAAAAGATACACGTCTTATCGAAGGAAAAAATGCTGTCAGAAAGGGTGTGATAATAATTATCCTCGCCACGTTATTCATAATTTCAGGAATTCTGCTTCCCATTCAATATTATAACATCATGCGCACAATACTGATGTAAACAATATATGCAGGTGTAAACAAAATGTTCTTAAAATTTCATTTTTAAAATATCTTTTTGATATATATTAAGTAATGAAAGGTTTTTTCAGTGTATTCTGAGTATAATTAAAGTTTAACGTAAGCAAATATGAAATATTAAATAAATATTTCTTGCAAAAAAATAGGAAGATAAATTAGTCGGAACAAAAATTGCGGTATTTAACGCATGATAATTTAGGAGGAAGAATGTTTCAAAATTTAAGAAATGAAAAAGGGTTCAGTCTCATCGAATTACTGGTTGTTGTGGTGATCATTGCGATCCTTGCTACCATTGCTGTTCCTATTTACATGAATTATGTTCGTCAGGCCAGAGCAACCGAAGCTCAATCATCAATTGCTGCGATAAGACAAACTTATCGAGTTTATTATCAAACCTATGGTTCAACTGAAGGTTACGATGTAGAAGAAGCCCTGAAAGATGCCCAGCTTGGAAACCGAACCAAAAAGAACTGGGAATTCGAAGTTGTTGGAAATCCACCCAAAAAATATATCGCAACTTCCACTGCAGAATTTCCCGGAGGTGAAGGTAAACAAGTTTGGTATGATGTAGATGAGGCGGAATATCACGGCTACGGCATTGATGATGAAGTAGAGGGAGAAGAGGATGTCCTCGACTAATCGGGGGAGGTCCCTTTGGCTTTAACAATAAGAGAATTATTACAATTTACTTCCGATGCCGGTGCTTCTGATTTGCATATCAGTGCCGGTTCTATTCCCATGGTACGGGTACTTGGTTCGATGAAGAAACTGAATCTTCCCAAGTATTCAACAAAAGAAGTAGAAGAACTTATCGCCAGCACGATGAACGATTCACAGAGAGTTATTTTCAAGGAAAAACTTGAAATCGACTTCTCCACAAAACTCGACGATAAAACTCGATTTCGTGTGAATGCATTTCATCAGGTTAACGGTTTGGGTGTTGCCTTTCGTGTAATTCCAAATGTTATTAAAGATTTCGATGAATTACACCTGCCGGAAATACTTGCCAGGCTGTCGATGCTCCAGCGAGGTTTGATACTGGTAACAGGTCCTACAGGAAGCGGTAAATCTACTACTCTGGCTACTATGGTCGATTATATTAACGATCACAAACATTGTCATATAATCACCATCGAAGACCCTATAGAATTTGTTCATTACAGCAAGAATTCACTTATAAACCAACGTGAAGTAGGGCACGATACCTGGTCTTTCCAGATTGCTTTGCGTTCTGCACTACGTGAAGACCCCGATGTGATACTTGTGGGTGAAATGCGTGACCTGGAGACGGTTTCTCTGGCTTTAACGGCAGCGGAAACAGGTCACCTGGTTCTGGCAACTCTTCACACCAGCAGTGCTACTAAATCTATTGATAGAGTGATCGATATGTTTCCCAAAGAGCAGCAGGCACAAGTACGTTCCATGCTTTCAGAATCTTTGCAGGCAGTTGTTGCACAGACCCTGCTTCCTATGAAAGATGGTAGTGACCGAATTCCGGCTCTGGAAATAATGATAGCCAATGCTGCTGTGAAAAACCTTATCCGTGAAGAAAAAACTTATCAAATTCCCTCTGTTATTCAGGCAGGAACAAAAGAAGGAATGCAATCTAAAGATCAATCGCTTTATAACCATGTTATGAACGGTTTCCTTGATCGCAGGGTTGCAGAAGATATAGCAGACAATCCAAAAATGTTTGCTACAGGGACGGCATTTTAAAGATGAAAAAAATATTATCTTCTCAAAGAGGATTTGGTCTTATCCAGGTTCTTGGTGCGCTGATAATTGTTACGATTTCACTTTCGGGACTGTTCATCAGCGCCTATTTTGCCAGGCATAAAGCGATAGAGAATTATCATTACAGGGTCGCTTTGTTGAAGGCTACACAAAAGCTGGAAGAAATAAAATACAATCACCGAAATAAGCTAAGCAGTGTGGTACTGAACGATGTGTATGGCGGTACTTTTATTATGGATGATGAGGACGGCGATAAGGTAGTTGCCACTATTCATCCTCCCCAGAAATCAACCTTCACTGATCCCACAGTGGCGAACTATATTGCGTATGATGTAATTGAAATAAAGGTCACATGGAAAGACGGTCCCGCCAGATATTTACGAAATTCTCTGAACAAAACAAAAACTCTCGTCCTGCGGGAAGATTACTTTTACAGAACAGATGTGGTGATACCATGAAAAAGATATTAAAAAATCAAAAAGGTATTTCTCTTATAGAAATGTTGGCTGGATTACCGTTGGCAGCAGTTGTTTTTGCGATCTTTGGTATAGCATTATCTCATTTCATAATTACTTACCAGGAAACACAATTGTACACACAATTACAGGAAGATCTTTTTAACGCTATCGAAACAATGCGGTATGGTTATGCACTGGAAGGTGTTACGGATGATGAAGGTTTAATAGGTTTAATGACTGCTCAAACAGTGGAGTTTTCTATATCGAGAACCGATATGACAATAAAACCTATTGTGGTTAATCCTCTTTACACATACAAGTCTGTCTTTAGTGTAAATGACGATGATCAGTTGGAAGTTCGTTCCACATATGGTGCTAAATATTTCAGAACGCCCAAGTTGGTTTTTCCTTCCACTCCCACAAAGATGATCGGGAATGAACCTCAATTCAAGATATTAAATCCCAGAAATATCTGGACGGTTTTAAAAACTGACAATGAAGGGAATGCCTTACTCTTAAAAATAGAATTGGAAGCACAGGTTAGATTTCGTGAAAAGCAGAGAGGTCAGAGCAGAGCAGAAGATATCAGACGGAATACCAGAAAGATCAGATATGAAACCTCTGTATTCCTGGGCAATGCCCAAGAAGAAGCTTAGGGAGATCAGATGAAAAAATTATTAAAAAGTGAATCCGGTAGTGTGCTTTCAATGGTAGTGGCAGTATTGGTAGGTTTGATCTCTGTTATTTCATCGGCATCTCTAATCAGTTTGGTCGGTTCCGATCAATTAAATACACAGAATGCACATGACAAACTCCAGGAAGAACTGCTTTTACGCAGCGAAGCTACAAGAACGCACCTGGCTCTGGAACATAATACTAACAGTCCCTTGCCTCCTCGAACGGTGGAGATAATAGAACCGGATAGAGTTACAACCTATTTTATAAAAAGTAAAAAAGAACAAGTATACATATCTGTATTCATGGGATTTGCCACGGAACAGGCAGTGGCTATTCAAACATTGATCACTGCCAAAAGAGCCAAAAGAACATTACGTTCTTTTTATTCACCGGTACAAAGATATTCCGAAAGATTAGTGCGTAACAAAAGCCTGGCAGAATATCAGTATTTTACTAATACAGAGGAATCGGAAAACGCAGATGGCGGCGCTATTGCTGCCAGGGTTAAATTCTGGGGTCCCGATGTATTGTACGGACCTGTACATTCCAATGATGATATCTGGGTGCAGAATGGTGGTGGCGGTAACAATGGCGGTTGGCCCACTTTCTACGCTATGGTCACTACAGCAGGGATATTCAGAAATTATAACCAGGGCGGAGCTCCGCTTTCAGAACAATTGAAACTACAAATATTCCTTGGTGGCTGGGCAGAAGGTTCAGATGGTACGAATCCCATTGTTTTTGAACCGGATGCAGGTCTTATCGCGCAAAATGGAATTCCTCTTGGTGATCCTTCAACTGATATTGTGTATGTAGATCTGCAGGGTGGCAGCTTTATCAGCAAGTATGGTGATATTGTAGAAACCGGGGTTGAAGATTTCGAAGTTTATAGCTGGTATCCGCATAATGAAGCAGCAGTATATGCAATCATAGCTGCTGGTGGTAACTGGTATGAAGATAGTGATCATATCTGGACAAATAGCGTTACAATATATGATACTATTTGGACTACAGGTTCATCCTTTTCTCTTAGTAATCAATCCGTTTGGGTGGAAAATGCTCAACTCTGGATAGAAGGAGAAGTTGCCGGAAAACAAACATTTGGTTGTGCTGATACTATTTTCATAGTTGGTGATATCACCTATCACGGTACTCCCTCGGGTAATCCACCTGATGATCCTGATAATCCAAATTTAACCGATTATTTTGGACTGGTTTCTGAAAAGAAGTTATTAATAAGGTACAAACATAAAGATCCATTTAATGATATGGAGTTAAAGGATGAGAACTGCAGAGATATAATGCTTTATGGTGCTTATGCTGCCATAGGAAAAGGAGATTCAAACCAACAAGGTAATATGTACTGTCATTATGATGGTATATTTACTTTTCAATATCATCATCCCCACGGTTCCACGCCAAGTTTTTGGGCACCAAGTCCTTATATTTCAGATGAATATTCCATAACTCTTTTCGATTCAGGAGGCAATGGCTGGAACGGTGCATCATTAGATGTAATTGTGGATGAAGTAATTGTCCTGGATGATATTACATGTTATGCAAGTCAAAGCTCATATACATTCACAGTTGAAAATGGAGATATAATAGAGACATCATACACTCAAGGTGGAAATGGGAATGAACACACCTATGAAATTTATAATCAAAATGGGGATTTGGTTGCTTCAGATGGACCCAATCCTGGACCGGGCATTGTTTATCAAGTATTTCTTCCACCACCAATAAATGATGATACACTCTATACCTATATAGATCTTCATAAATTCATCTTTCCCATTACCCCGAGTATACCTCCCGAGATACTAGGTTTTGCATTACATGGAAATGCGCCAATAGTTAACTCAACTTGCGGTTTTCCTTATGAATCTCCCGGGTATATTTATTCATTTCCTAATAATAATTCTTCGAACTATGCTGTACCATACGGCACCGACTATCCCTGGTATAATCCTGTCTGGCCCGAATCTTCCGATGATATTGTTTCTATTTTTGCGGCAGGTCCTTTTGAACGTGGTACAATAACTATCTTCGGAGCAATTGCGCAAGCTCGTAGAGGTTTTGTTCATCGTTCAGGTGGTGATCCTTACAATCATCCTGGTGACAATCAATGGAAAATGGATGTTTATCATTACGATGGACAGCACGGATCTTCAGGTTATAGTAAAGATTATCACTATGATCAGAGATTTTTGTATGTACAGCCCCCGGATTATCCACAGGTATACGAAGGCTATGGGGAAGCTACCCTTACAGCATTTAAAAAAGAATCGTGGTCTTTCAAATCACCACCAAAATCTTTTTGATATAAATAATAACAAATAACCAAATAATTAATGTGAGGTTACATGGCTAAAAAGAAAAAGATCAGATTCAAGGAATCTGTCGGTCTGGACATAGGTAATCATAGTATCAAAATGGTTCACCTCAAGAAACTGCATCATGGCTACAAGCTTCTGAACTATGAAACTCGTTCGACAGTTCCGGAAGGAATCGAACCAATCCTATCGGATCTCTTACCAGATCGTTTTGCTCCCATTCTGTCCGGTCTGCTGAGATCTATGAAACTAAATCCCAAAAAAATAAAGCATCTTGTTTCTTCTATTGGTGGCGACAATGCCAGTATCAAGCAGATCAAAACGATCTTCCTGCCCGATGACGAATTGGAATCCGCATTGTTTTTTGAAGCTAAAAAACACCTGCCTATCAGTGGTGCGGAGATGCTTCTCGACTACCAGGTTCTTAGTGTTGAAGAAAAAACCAATAATATGAATATTCTTCTTGCATCTTCCACCAAGTCGCTTCTGCAGGAACATTCCAATATTCTCACTTCAGCCGGCTTGACTCCGGGCATCGTAGACCTGGAATCATTAGCTGTAGCAAACAGTTTTATGCTTAATGAAAACGTGGAAGATGGTGTGTATGTGCTCCTGAATATCGGAGCATTTAAAACTAATATGATCATCTACGGACCTAAGTCAAAATTCTTTGCCCGTGATATCAGTTGGGGTGGATATCATTTCACTAAAGATATCATGAAACAGCAAAAAATAAGCTTTGAAGAAGCAGAAAATTATAAACTTGAGCATGGTTTGAAAAAAGCTGATGAATCTGATAGTAAAACTTCTCTTATTGGACTCGATATCACAGAAAAAGCTACTGCCGAGCATATTACTCAGGAAGTTAAAAGATCTCTCAGATTTTATGTGAAGGAAGCAAGTAATAGTGACTTCCGAAAAATATTGCTGGCTGGTGGAAGTGCTAAGTTGAAAGGCTTGAGTGAATTTTTGGAAGAACAGTTAAAACTTTCCACCGAAGTATATAATCCATTTTTAAATTTAGATAAGTCCGATAAATTCTCTCACGAGAAAGACCCTCAGTTTGCACTGGCCCTGGGCTTGGCAATGAGACCGGAATAGAGGAGAGGCTATGCAACAATTTTATTTCAAAATAAACCTGAATAAATTTGGCGAATTAAGACAGCAGATAGAAACAGAAAAAAGAACCTTTAATGCAACAGCAATATCGTATGGTATAGCCCTGGTTATTGTAACGATTATCGTGATGCTGCTTAATTTCAACTTGCACAGCAAGATTGAAAATCGCAAATCTTTGTTGAAAGATATCAAGGAAGAAATTAAAACCTATGAAGTAAGCGGAGAGTTCCTTTCTTCAAAAGACCTGCAAAGGTTAGCTAAAGTGAGTACAGAAAGGATTTTCTGGTCAAAGAAGCTGGTAGCAATTTCCGAAAAGACCACCGATAAAATAGCTATCACGCATTTTTCTTTCAAGGGCGGTCACCTCAGTTTATATGGTATAACCAGGTTGGATAAAAAGCAGAAGGAATTTGATCTGATCAACAATTTCATTAACGAACTGAAAAGTAATGAACAGATAAATATAGATTTTCCTGAAATCCAATTTGTAAAATCCAGCTATGATATCGAGAAAGATGTTGAGATATTACGTTTCCAGATCGATTGTATTGCCAAGAACTCCGGCAAGAAGGGAGGTCGATCATGATGCAGCAAAAATATCTCATTCTGCTTTGTACTATCATCCTTACCGCATTGTGTTTCTTCTATCTCAGCTCAAAATCGATCAATGCTAAGATAGCAAAAATAAATGTTTATGATAAGCATATTAAGGTGGAACAGGAAAAACTTAATAGCGCCAAAGTTCTTAACGAGCAACTGAAGGAGATCTCCAAAATTATTTTTCAAAGTATGACAGATAAGGGGGAATTTTCATCGGAAGAAGTAAATACTTTCATCAAGAAACTCACCGATATGGCGGATAAGTACAAAATAGCTGTGCATTCTATCTTTCCCAAAGTTGTTTCCTCTACATCGACGTATTTAGTAGAGCAGCAATATACAATGATCCTTAATTGTACTTTTGTACAAATGGGACGTTTTCTTTCTCAAATGGAAAGCTTTGATAACTTAATCAAGATCAAAACTCTGGATATTACACCTTTGAGTAAAGATAGAAAAGACAGTAATATAGAAATTGCAACACGCTACAAAGTAACTCTCGAACTTTCCACTTTAAAGATCATAAAGGAGAGATAGTATGGAACATAAATATTTGAAAGATTTCACAATTATCTTGATCGTGATCTTAATGATCGCTTTTGGTGTGAAAGATTACAATCTCTATCATAAAGTGAACAAAGTCCCCACTGATTCTAAGTACAAGAAGATCGCACTTAGTGAAAATCTTTTAACAGAGATCCATAATATTGAGAAATCTATTAGAGACAGAAAACAGTTTGTCTTCACAGTTATAAAAGACCCCTTGGAACAGAACCTTATTGTAAAGACTATTAAGGACATCGAAAAACAATGGCGTGAAGAAGTGGAAAATATGGTGCGTCTCGAATCTACAATAGTTCCTGAAAATGGCAGGAAACGAGCTGCAATTTCTTATAAGGGAAAAACAGTGATCTACGGTATTGGTGATAAATTCATCAAAGGAAAGATCACCGATATTCGTGAAGGTGAAATATCTTACACTTATCAAAATGCTTTGGGAGTTCTTAAGATTCAGAAATTACCGGAGCGACCTAAAGAAATTCAGAAGACCACAAGCAAAACAAAAAAATCAAGAGAATATAATTGGTAATATTAAGGAGAATGTATGAAAAAAGTTAATGTTAACGTAGTGCTGGTGATGCTTTCTGTGATGCTTTTTACCGGTAGTCTTTTTGCGCAGGATGGTACGATTGATCTTTTACAAAGGAAAATTACACTTGATGCCGAAGATGCTTCCATATCTCACATTGTTTCCACTATGGCGCGCCTGAGTGGTTGCAATATAGTTCTGGCAATGGATGTTAAAACAGAAAAGGCAGAAGCGGAAGAAAGAAAGATTACTATTCATCTGAAAGAAGTACCGGTTGAGCAGGCTCTGGCGCTAGTGGTAAAATCAATTGGTCTATCCTATCGATTAGTTGGAGATAAAACCTTTATCGTAGGAGAAAAAGCTCTTATCGAAGAAGAAATTGGCGAAAGAACTTATATTATCAATCTTAATTACGTTGATGTAGAAAAAATAGTAAAAGCTCTTTCCATTATGCCCGGTGAAGCAGTTCCCATTGAAGGACAGAATTCCATTATGCTGCGTGCCAACCCGGAAACATTTTCCGAAATTAGCAAAAAACTGAAAGAGATAGATGTTCCGCAGAAACAGATCGAGATCAGGGCACGCTTGATAGAGATATCTGTTTCCGATGCAAAGAAATTCGGTGTTGACTGGACCAAGCTGAATCGCCTTACCACCATCCTGGCAGAAGATGCTATGACAGCCGATGGTGTAGGACTTCCCTTTAATTATACAGATGAAACCGGTGCAATTCCACACGGAGACCTTGTTCCATTGGGAGAACTTCCAGAGAGTCAATATTTCCAACGCATGGATGACCTGGCTGATATGGGTCTTTTCAGCCGCCAGATGACAGCTTTTGATATTACTATTGACTGGCTTTTGGAGAACAATGCAGCTAAGCTTCTTACCGATACCAGAATAACTGCCCTTAATGGTGAAGAAGCCGAGATACACATAGGTGAGATCATTCCATTTATTGCAGAAGATTCCGAAAAGAACATTCAGGTAGAACGAGAGGAAGTAGGAATAAAACTGAAAGTAAAACCAAAAGTAAATAGAGATGGATTTATTACAACAAAAATAGAACCCGAAGTCAGTTCGGTTCTGGAGCTTGTTGGTGGATATGTACCCAGAACTAAAGTTAGAAAGATCACTTCTACTGTAACTGTTCCCGACGGACAGAGGATAATTGTAGGTGGTTTATTGAACTCCAACATTGTAAAAACAGTAAACAAAGTTCCACTTCTTGGTTCAATTCCCATCTTGGGATATCTCTTTCAACATCATGTAACAAATGTGAATACTACAGACCTCATCATAGAGATTACACCTCGTGTGGTTACATTTGAAGATTATAATGTGGAATACGATATTGATGAACGCCTTGAAAAAAGATTGATCAAGGAAAAAGTTCCTGAAGAAACTCAGGAAAAAGTTCTTGAAGAAATTCAGGAATAGGAGGTAATATGAAAAAGATTAAATTTCTTGCGATTTTTGCTTTTGTAGCAATTTTATTGATCGCAATAATTAACTCTTGCGATAACAGGGTGTTTGAACCTACTGAAGAAACTCCACCGGATGAGTTCTATCAGCTTACGATCTGGGCAGAACCCGATACCATTTATGCTGATGATGATAACGCTACTTATGCTATGATTTACGTGCTTGTAAAAAATGCAGATAACTTTATTGTAAGCGAACAGCGAGTAAATTTTGGTACTGATTTTGGAAGTATCATCGTTCATGACGATACTGACAGTACTGGTGTGGCTTCTGTAGAATTCTGGGATGACGGACTTCCAGGAGTTGCAAATATTGTAGCTTCCACCGATTATATCGAGATCGACGAAAATGAGGAAGAGATCACACATACAATAACTACTTCTATAGAGGTTGCAATAATCTCACAACAGGAACAGCCTATTACAGATGTTAACTCTATCGGATTTGATGTCTCCGGTCAGGTAGATATCCAGGTTGCCGGAACAGGCGGGCAGGAATCTCGTGAATTCAATGTGAGCCTGTATGATGCAAGTAACAATTTGGTTGAAGAGCCAAGAACAGTGTTTTTCCAATTTGTTAATGCTCCTTTAGGAACAAATATCGATAATCAGGTTTACTGGCCTTCCAGTGATTCTGTGAGTGTTGTTTCATCCGGTGGGCACGCATCTGTGCCTATTAATAGCGGTTCTGCTTCAGGAACTGCCAGTCTGAAAGTATTCACATACAACGCTGCTGGAGATACAATATCTTCCACGAAATCTAATATCGTAGTACATGCCGGTCCACCCAATTCCGTTGATATTTCTATCAGCGGTCATGATTCCGGTGTAAATGTGGGAGCTGGTTCCTGGCAGATAGAAGCTTTAGCTATGCTGAATGATACTTATGGCAACCCGGTTGATTATGGAACAACTGTGTTTTTCTCATTACCAGATGATCCCAGTTGGGCATCGATCGTTGCCGATGCTTACGTAGGCAATGAAAATGCCAATGGTGATTCCCTGGAAGGATTAGCATATACTTACCTTATTTATGAAGGATCACATACAAATGACTCACTGGTTATACAGGTTGAAGTTTCCGGTAATGAACCCGGAGAGGTATTTATTGATCAGGAAACAGTTTTTCTACCAATACAACAGCCTACAATAGATATAGCAGCTGTACCATATCATATAGACTGGGATATGTATAACAATCCTCCCGATTGGCGCGATCACACTGTAGAGTTGTCTCCTACAGTGCGTATAACTGTAAAAGATGGACAGAATAACCCGATTCATGGACAGGAAGTTATTTTCACTGCTGAGAAGGGGATACCGGTTTTGGAATCACAGCTCGATATGCTTCCAACACATCCGAATTTTACACCTGACCACTTTGGTATAACTGATGCTGAAGGAGAGATCCTGAAATACTACAGGTTCTACAAATATGAATGTGATCCACCAGATGCCAATGGCCCTGGAACTACTCCTGTGCAGATCACAGCTTTGATCCTTGGCACTCAAGTTTCGAACCAGATAACAGTGATTCTACACAGGTATGTAGATTAGGCTGGTATTGTAAAGGAGAATAAATAAATGACCTTTAATCCTCAATTTGCCAAGATAGGTGAAGTTCTAATTCACCGGGGAGTTGTTACTGAAGACCAAGTAAAAGAAGCCATAAACAAACAGGCAAGCTTTGGTTTAAAACTTGGTGAAACTCTTCGTAAACTTGGCTACATTACAGAAAAAGATCTTCTGAATGCTCTCTATCTTCAACTTGATTATGAGGTGGTAAAAGAAGATGAACTGCTGAGCCTGGATCTGGAGATCGTCAAATTGATCCCGGAACCTTTTGCAGTGGAAAATAGAGTTATGGCTATTAAGAAAAAAGATAATTCTATCATAGTAGCCATGACCGATCCTGAAAACATCGTTATTTATGATAGTCTGAAAAAAGTATTGGGAAAGAATATAACTCCAGTGCTTATTGGTGACTCGACACTTACAGACACTTTGGAGAAATATTACAAAAATATTAGAACTACAACGCAAATGGAAGACGCAGTAGGCAGTTTTGAATTTGTAGCTGTAGATGAAGATGAAAATGAGATATCCATAGATACAAAAGTTGATGCTGATGCTCCGGTTGTTAAATTGATCAACCTGATAATTACAGAGGCTATCAAATCTAATGCTACTGATATTCATATTGAACCACTAACCCAAAACACCCGTGTAAGATTCAGAATAGACGGTGCTCTGCGCGAAGTAATGTCTCCTCCTATCGGGCTTCATCCCGGTATGGTTTCTCTGGTTAAGGTTATGTCAAAACTGAATATTGCGGAAAGACGTCTTCCGCAAGACGGACATATTTCTCTGAGAACTGCTATAAAAAGCGTTGACGTCCGTGTTTCCATCGTTCCTACAGTAACCGGTGAAAAGGTAGTTATGCGTCTTCTGGATAAAGGTGAATTCGGTTTCAACCTTACTACTCTTGGTTTCACAGAAAAAAATCTGACAATGTTCCGCAAATGGATCAAACGTCCCTACGGAATTACCATTGTTTCGGGTCCTACCGGTAGTGGTAAATCAACTACGCTTCACGCTGCCTTAAAAGAGATCAAAGACATTGAAACGAATATAGTAACTGTGGAAGATCCTGTGGAATACAGGTTAGATGGTATTACTCAGATCGAAACGAAAGAAAAAATAGATCTCACTTTTGCCAGGTCATTACGCTCTGTTTTAAGGCAGGACCCCGATATTGTACTGATCGGTGAGATCAGAGATCACGAAACAGCAGATATAGCTATCAAGTTTTCTCTTACCGGGCATCTGGTGTTCACAACCCTGCATGCTAATGATGCTCCTGCCACAATTACACGTCTTCTGGATATTGGAATTCAACCCTACCTGGTGGCTTCATCTTTGAACCTGATAATGGCTCAACGATTGGTAAGGACAATCTGTAAGAACTGTATTAAAGATCACACACCTTCCAAAGAAGAATTGCAAGACGCTGGAATTTCAGCAGCAGAAGCTGCCGATATTAACTTTAAAAAAGGTAAAGGTTGTGTACATTGTGATAATACGGGATATTCTGGTAGAACGGGTATTTTTGAAATGCTGGAAGTGACAGCAGAGGTCAGAAGACAGATCTTCGAAGGAAAAGATCAGGATTTCATTCGTGATACAGCTATAAAGAATGGAATGCAGACTTTACATGATAGTGCGATTTTACAAATGAAACAGGGTGTAACCACAATTAACGAGGTTATCAAATTAACTGTTTCAGATTAATTTCGAATATTAAAGGATAATTTATGGGAGCTTTCCGATATATAGTTAAAGATGCCAATGGCGTTCGTGTAGAAGGTACTCTAAAAGCAAGTACTATGGACGAGGCAGTAGATAAATTAACCAAAGAAGGCAGCATTATCATCTCGGTTAAATCAACCTCCGAAGGTGCATTTTCCAGCAGAATGTCTATGTTCGACAAAATAATGTTTACATTATATAAGCTGCGAACCGGTGTAAGTCTAAAAATTCTTGTGTTCTTCACACGCCAGATGGCCACAATGTTCTCTGCAGGTCTTACGATTGAAAAATCACTTTCCAACCTGGCAAAGGGAGAGAAGAACAAGCGTTTCAGAAAAGTATTGAATAAATTGGCAGACGATATTAAAAAAGGTTTCAGCCTTTCCGAAGCGATGGAGCAACACCCTGGTGTTTTTAACTCTCTTTATATTTCTCTGGTGAAAGCCGGAGAAGTGTCCGGTACTCTTCATACGGTTCTGGATGAACTGGCAATTTACCTGGAAAAGATCGAAGACACACGCCGTAAGGTCTGGTCTGCAATGTCATATCCTATTTTCATTTTGGCTTTTCTTGTAATAGTTGTGTGGGGTTTGTTCTATTTTATTATACCTAAGTTTGCTGAAGTTTATGAAAGTTTTAATGCCGATCTTCCCGGACCTACTTTGATGGCTATTGCCATTAGTAATGTGATTCGTGAACATGTATTCTTTACTTTCCTGGGATTGCTCGCTTTAGTTATGGCTTCCTTTGTGTTTTACCTTTCCGACAGGGGACGATTCCTGGTAGATAGTATAGTTTTAAGACTACCCGTGATCGGAAATCTTCTGGAAAACTCGATCATGAGCAAATTCTCCAGAACGTTCAGCATCTTGATGTATGCAGGTGTTCCCATTATGGAAACAATGGAACTGGTTGAGAATGTTGTGCAAAATGCGGTGGTAGAAGGAGCTTGCCGAAAAGCCAGGTTCTCTGTAAAAGAAGGTTACAGTGTAGCAGGAGCTTTTAAGAAAACAAAGGTCTTTCCATCTACTCTTCTGCAATTGATCTCTACTGGAGAAGAAACCGGAGATATGGACAGTTTATTAAGAAAAGCTGCTGAATTTCATCAGAAACTTGTGGATTCTGTGATCGATCGTTTAACATCGCTCATCGAACCACTTCTTATCATCCTGATGGCTGGTCTTGTGGGTTATATCATAATTATTATTTATCTACCTGTCTTCAATCTTGGATTGGCTATCAGTCACGGTTTAAAATAATATTTTTATAATAAGCTCGAATCAATTTTAATTCGAGCTTATTTTATTTTTTCAGGATGGAAAATGATATATTTTTTCCTGGTAATTCTCGGTGCAGCTTTTGGCAGTTTCTTTAACGTTTGCATATATCGTATTCCACGCAAAGAATCGATAATATTTCCTGGCTCACACTGCCCTCAATGTAATAAGAAAATAAAGCCGGCAGATAATATTCCCATATTAAGTTATCTGCTTCTTAAAGGAAAATGCAGGAACTGCGGTTTTAAAATTCCCATACAATATTTGCTTGTAGAATTGCTTACACCTATATTGTTTATTCTACTTTATGTTTCCACCGGTTCCAGTATAAATCCTGTTTTTATTAAATATATAATATTTATTTCCGCTGGAATGATCATTTTTTTTATTGATTTTAACCAGCAGATCATTCCCGACGTAATTTCATTACCACTTGTTATAATTGGAATATCTGTTTCTTTTCTTCCTTCAATTGATATTACATGGAAATCAGCTTTAAGCGGAGCTGTTTTCAGCTTCGTGGTTTTCCTGGCAACTGCTTATATTTTCAAACTTTTCACAGGTAGGGAAAGCCTGGGTGGAGGTGATATAAAACTAATGACTGCTATCGGAAGTTTTATCGGGATTATCGGCACCATTTTTACGATCTTTTTTTCTTCTGCAATTGCCCTGATCATCCTGATCGTGAAAGGTCATGATCGCCGTAAAGAATTTCCTTTCGGTCCATTTCTTATTTTTGGAGCTTTTCTTTACATTCTGGCTGGCAGGTTTCTTACGGAAATATATTTGAGCCTGTTCAGAATTTAGTGTATCACATTGTCTCATCTGTCCAGCTTCTGACTCATATAATTAATAATTAATTCAATTACTATATTATCTTAACTATCGACATTTTAAAGACTTATTTCAGTACTTCTGCAATAGCCTGTATGTGGTATGTTTATTGCATTGTAATTTAAATGGAAAAATCGGATTTCTGGATGGTAAATGAAGAAAAAGATTCTGATTGTTGAAGATGAAAGAATTATTGCCGAGGATATTAGAAAATGTGTTCTTAACTGCGATTATGATGTTATCGGTATAGTACCGACAGGGCAAGATACTCTCTTAAAAATAGAAGAACAGAAACCTGATCTTATCCTTATGGACATCATGTTGGAAGGTAAATTGGATGGTATCGAAACAGCAGAAAAAATAATTAGTAAACATGATATCCCGGTTATTTACATAACTGCTAATGCGGATGATACGATCCTGGCAAGAGCCAAAAAAACAAATCCCTATGGTTATTTGGTAAAACCGTTTGAAGAGATAGATTTAAATGCTGCTCTTGAAATTGCGTTCTATAAATATAATGCTGATAAGGAATTGACCAGAAGTGAGAAACGATTTCGTAAATTGATCCAGGAAAATACGGATGTTATAATTGTTATTGATAAAAAAAGAATAATCCAATTTATTAATAATGCTGGAGAAATGCTCTTCGAAAAATCAAAAGAACAACTGATCAATACAAAATTTGAATATAAATTTGATTGTGAACAATTTTGCGAGTTCGAGATAGAAAAAAAATCAGAACAAAAACGAATTATAGAAATGCATGTTGTGGAAACAGAATGGGAACATAAACCAGTCTATCTGGCTACACTTCGTGATATCACTTTCAGGAAAAAGATCCAAGATGAACTTAAAATGAGCAACATCAAACTACAGAAACTAATGGAAGAAACTGTAAACGGACTTGTTTCAGCTATGGAAATGCGTGATCCATACACTGCCGGTCACCAAAAAAGAGTAGCCGAACTTGCTACTAAAATCGCTGAAGAGATGGGTTTGGATAAGGATCATGTAAATGGAATACGAATTGCCTCATTGATTCACGATATCGGAAAAATCCATGTTCCGTCCGAAATACTCAGTAAACCGGGAAAACTGACTGAAGTTGAGTTTGCGATTGTTAAATCTCATTCTAAGGCTGGATATGAAATTCTAAGAACCATCGAATTTCCCTGGCCTGTTGCAAAAACAGTTCTACAACATCATGAAAAACTTGATGGTTCTTCTTATCCAAATGGCTTAACAGGCGATGATATTATTATTGAAGCAAAGATATTATGTGTAGCCGATGTAATAGAAGCCATGTCAACTCATCGACCGTACAGACCTGCGCTAAGTATCGAAAAGGCTCTGGAAGAAATTATTAAGAATAAAAGTATCAAATATGATGCATCAGCTGTTGATGCCTGCGTAAAGATTATTCGAGAACAGAATTTTTGTTTTGCCTAAGAGCGACCTTTTTTTAAGAAAGTATTAACCACATAGTTTGAAATAATGACACTTTCCACCTTCGTTCTATATTACTTTCCAGTTCGTATACGAACTTTTGGTACGAAGATGAAGGCTTTCATCCTTAAAAAAATTATTCTATATTAATCAGTTATATCCGTGTTCATCTGCAGCTAAAAAAATGGCACGCCCAGAAGGACTCGAACCCTCAACCCTCTGATCCGAAGTCAGATGCTCTATCCAATTGAGCTATGGGCGCGCATGCTAAGCAAAATTATTTTGACTTATTATTGTGTCCAACATTTTTTGTAACCCTTTGAATTATAAAGGGAAAAAGGAGAAAATCGTGAATAAAAAACAGATTATTGTATTGGTGTTTTTTATTACTGTAAGTCTTTTCGGACAGCATGGTAATAATGATTTCGAGGAATATATAAATTATCAAAAAGAACCTACAATCGGAAATCTTATAAAAACTATTGAGTATTACAATGCACAACTAGAAGGAGATTCTGAATATATAGCTCATCTAATGCTGGCACATATATTCCAGAATGAATTCCAGAAAAATATGAATATCCTGGATGATAATTTGGATTCTCTTTCAACAAGGAACAAATTTTCTTATGCTAATCTGCTTTTGGATATTGAACAATTTGAAAAAAGTATAATGATTTATGATAAATTAAATGAGAACTTCCCAAAATGGTCTTGTCCCTGGCGTCATAAAGGGGAAGCACTTCTTAAAATGGAAAGATATGAAGAAGCGGAAATTGCTACTATTAAAGCAATCGAAGTACGCGAAGATCATTTCGATGCATATGTGCAATTAGCCGCGATTCAAAAAGAGCTTAGCAAGTACGAAGAAGCATTACGGTCACTTGAAAAAGGTCTTTCCTATCACAGTTCCGATCCGAAAGAAGAGATCAGTGATAAGGAAGTTGAAAAATTGCATAATGAACTTCTTGAACTAATTGAGAATTCATCAAGTAATTAAAATCTTATATGGTCTTAATCGTTATTTATTACAAGTGCAATATTAATAAAGTTTTATGTAATTTCATCCCTTATTTCTGGAACAAATATTGCATCTATTCTAATGATTATGGAGGAATTTATGAAATATTATAAAATTATTATTACGTGTATTTTATTACTCATTATTAATAATTTATTGGCCGAAGAAAAATTTGTTATTAGATTTAATAATCCTACCTGTGAAATTGTGAATGAATTCACATCAGAAGAGTTTGACATTGCATCGTTCAAACCCGGGATATATCTGGATTTAGTAGTAATTAAATCACAATATAAAGAGATTGAAGCTCGCGGATTTGATATTGAAATAACTCAAACAGAATCTCAACTCAGGGAAAACATGATTTCCGGCAGGGACTTAGACGGTTATCGAACTTATGATGATGTTCTAACTGAGCTTCAACAAATAGAGATTGATTACCCGGATATATGTAAACTATATGATATTGGTGAAAGCCAGGGAAAGCTATATTCCGATGCCGGGAATTCCAATTATGATGATTATTATCATGAGATATGGGTGTTGAAAGTTTCTGATAACGTAGAAGTGGAAGAAGATGAACCTTGCGTGTATTACATGGGAGAACATCATGCCAGGGAACCTATCAGCACGGAAGTTTCAATGGCAGTTCTTTACCATATCCTTGATAATTATGGGGTAGATCCCACTATAACAGATAACGTAGATAACACTCAAATATGGTTTGCTCCGCTTGTAAATCCAAATGGGCATAAGATCGTTACCGATGAAGATAATCTCTGGTGGAGAAAGAACATTCGCGATAATGATGAAAATGGTTTTATTACCCCAAGTAGTGGGTATGATTATCCCGACGGTGTTGACCCAAATAGGAATTATGGTTTTGAATGGGGTTATGTGGGTGCATCAGGAAATATTAATTCTCAAACCTATCATGGTCCTTATGCATTTTCCGAACCTGAAGTAGTTGCAATGAAAGAACTCATGGACTCCCACCATTTCGTTACAGGGATCACTTATCATAGTTATGGAGAACTGGTTCTTTTCCCATTCGGTTATAACGATGGTGTAATTGCCCCCGATCACGATGCACTCGAAGAACTGGCTATTGCTGTTGCCACTCCCATGGGATATACTCCCCAGGAAGCCTGGCAACTTTATCCTTGTATGGGAACAACCGATGACTACTCTTATGGTACACATGGCACTTTTTCTTTTACTGTGGAACTGGCTACGGAATTCATTCCTCCCGCTGCACAAGTACAAAGTATCTGTAATGAAAATATCCAACCTGCTATGATCCTTCTGAATAGAGTTAATTACTCTGTTCTCACCGGTCATATTACAGATTATAATACAGGTGAACCAGTTCAGGCAGAGATATTTGTGGAAGGTGTAGATGATACCGGCGTTTTCCGCTATCCTTATTCCAGCAATGAAGACTTTGGCTCTTACTACCGCTTGCTTACAGATGGAAATTATAATGTAATATTTTCTGCCTATGGATATTTTCCTCAAACTGTAATAAATGTTGATATCTCAAATAGTGGACAAACTATTCTTGATATTGCCCTTCTGGCTGATACTTCCACAATTGATATTACCGGTACGATTACAGATGGCGATACCGGTCTGCCAATTGCCAATGCAATAGTAGATATTCAGGATTATAATATTCCCCCCGTAGTAACAAATGAAAATGGTGAATTCATAATTCCTGATGTTTATGAGTACACTTATAACTTCCTTGTTTATGCTGCAGATTATGCATCTTTTACTGGAGAAATCGAAGTAACTGCTCAAAACAATATTATAGATTTTGAACTTTATCAACTTGATGACGGTTCGTTTGAAACAGGTGTGTTTGCCAACTTCTGGCAGTTCGGAGGGGACAATGTTTGGTATATTGACAATTCAACAGCTTATGGTGGAACCTATTCTGCCAGGAGTGGATTTATTAGTCATAATGAATCTTCTGAGTTGAAAGTAACCATTTTTGTACCGGGAGAAGATGAAATATCATTTTACCGCCATGTCTCATCAGAAGCTAATTATGATTACTTGCGCTTCTACATAGATAATCAACTTCAGGATGAATGGAGTGGAAACATTCCCTGGGGAATGGAATCTTTTCCTGTTCCAGCGGGGCAGCATGAATTTAAATGGACTTATATTAAAGACGGTGGTGTTGCCAGCGGTTCCGATTGTGGTTGGATAGATGATATCACATTTCCTGCGAGTATTTTTTTGGAACCCCCCACAGAACTTGTTTATAATATACCATATCCTCAAACTGGCTTGTGGGCAATTTATCTAACGTGGCAGGCACCTGAAAATTCGGATTTTCTTGGATACAATTTTTATAAAGATGATGAATTACTTAATACAACATTAATTACTGATGAAACATATACAGATTATGCATATTATGGATCATCAATGCAATACTATGTGACAGCAGTATATCCAGAGGGAGAATCATCACCATCAAATACCGTGAGTATAGATGAAGGAGATTGGCCACTTTCAAGTGATGATGATATAATACCTTTGGTCACTGAATTTTTCGGTAATTATCCCAATCCTTTCAATCCAAGTACAACCTTTAGCTATAGCCTGGCTAATGAATCAAAGGTTAAGCTCACGATGTTTAATGTTAAAGGTCAGAAGATTAGAACTTTGGTAAATGAGTGTCAAAGTACAGGAATGCACCAGGTTATATGGAATGGCTTGAATGATAACGGGAAAAAGGTTTCAAGTGGTATTTACTTTTCTCTTTTCGATATAAATGGTAATGGGGATTATACAAGCGTGAAGAAAGTACTGTTATTAAAATAATGGAGTATAGATGCTAAAAAAGATTATTGTTCTCGCATTGTTGGTTATTTTGCTCGTTCCACTTTACGCAAAAAGCAATGAAATTTATTTTAAATTTCAGATAAATTCGAGAGAAGAAATAAACAAATTAACTAAGATAATATCGATCGACAATATCAAAGACAATACTGTTTATGCTTATGCAAATCAAAAAGAATTATTTGAATTTATTCAACTTGGATACTCTTATACAGAGTTGCAGCATCAGGGGAAATTGCGAATTCCTCAAATGGCAGATAACATAGAAACAATGCGGGATTGGGACACCTATCCAACCTACGAAACATATGTTGATCTTATGTATCAATTTGCCGCGGATCATCCCGATATCTGTTCTGTTAACTGTATGGGCTATTCTGTGGAAGGAAGGGAGATCATTGTAGCAAAAATTACCGATAACCTTGATCTGGCAGAAGATGAACCGGAAATTTTCTATACAGGTCAAATGCATGGGGATGAACTTGTTACATTCATTATGCTTCTCCGTTTGATAGATTATCTTACAGAAAATTATGGTACAAATGATAGAGTTACTAATATTATCAATAATATAGAAATATACATAAATCCACTTTCTAATCCTGATGGGACTTATGCAGGTGGAAATCATACAGTTTGGGATGCAACAAGAAATAATGCCAACAGCGTAGATCTGAATAGAAATTACCCTGATCCTGAAGATGGTCCGCATCCTGATGGGAATGAGTATCAACCGGAAACGATTCTCATGATGGATTTTGCAGATGAACATAATTTTGTTCTTTCATCGAATCTGCACAGTGGAGTAGAAGTTGTGAATTATCCCTGGGATACTTGGGCACAGCTCTCTGCAGATGACGATTGGTGGCAGGAAGTTTGTCATACTTATGCCGATACGGTTCATTTACATGCTCCTCCAGATTATATGAATTTATTCAATAATGGAATAACAAATGGATATGCCTGGTTCACTATAAATGGTGGAAGACAGGATTATATGAACTATTTCAAGCGTTGTAGAGAAATGACTCTTGAACTTTCTATTGACAAATTACTTCCTGAAAATGAGCTAGAAGCACATTGGAACTATAATCGCCAATCATTTCTGCTGTATATGGAAGAGTGTCTATACGGTGTAAGGGGACTTGTAACAAATTCAAATGGAGAACCACTCAGCGCAAAGGTCACCACACTGGATCATGATATTGATAACTCAGAAATCTATTCCGATGGTGAATTCGGTAATTATCATCGTATGCTATATCCCGGTGTTTATGATCTTGAATTTCATTCTTACGGATATGTTCCGCAAATAATTGAGAATATTACCGTTGTTGACAATAATATAACTTTTCTTGATGTGATCCTGCAAAACGCTGTTGAACGAACTATCACCGGTGTTGTATCCAGCGCTGTTACAGGACAACTTCTCGAAGGAGCAGAACTCATATTCTTGGAAACACCGCTTGAACCGATTTATACGAATTCGTCAGGTGAATATGTGCTTTCTATATTTGAAGGAACTTACATTATAAGAATATCAACAGATGGATATGCAATGTTGGAAACAGAAATTATGATAGATGAAAATAATTTGGTTTTCGATTTTGAGCTTTATAATACTGAAACAGAAAGCTTTGAAACAGGAGATTTCTCCGCTTTTAACTGGCAATTTGGTGGACATGCAGATTGGACTATCGATACAAGCACGGCATATGAGGGTGTTTATTCGGCAAAATCTGGAGATATTGGTCATAATGAGGAAACAGTACTTTTTATAAGTATGGAAACAACTTTTCCTGCTGCTATTTCGTTTTATTATAAAGTGTCATCAGAATCAGGATTCGATTATCTGAAATTTTATCTGGATGACGTTTTTATACAAAAGTGGTCTGGAGAGGTAGATTGGAATTTAGCTTCTTATAATGTAGAGCCTGGAAATCATACCTTCAAATGGGCATACGAAAAAGATGTAAATGTGATCGGCGGACAGGATTGCGCCTGGATAGATCAGATTGTTTTTCCACCTACAGGAGTTGCCAGTGTAAATTATGAATTACCTGAAGTTACTTCGGAATTATTGGGAAACTATCCAAATCCATTTAACCCGCAAACAACCATCAGATTTAATCTGGCAGAAGAATCAAATGTTGAACTGAATATATACAATCTGAAAGGGCAACATGTAACAACCCTGATGAGTGAACCGCTGGAAATTGGAGCTTATTCCATTGATTGGAATGGTGTTGATAAAAATAATAAACCTGTTTCTTCCGGTATTTATTTTTACAAATTAAAAACGGGTAGTTCTTCTTTTTCAGGAAAGATGCTGCTACTGAAATAGAAAATGATCTTATAAAAAAGTGTACTAAAAAATAAAAAAAGGAGTAAATTTATGAAAAAAACGAAAATTGCGATTTTACCGATTCTTCTTGCAATCGCAACAATGGCTTTAGCTTCTCAAACCATCACCTATGATGATGCCTGGAGCGAAGCGGGATTTAATCTTAACCAGAGAAGTGGTTCCAACGTTGGGATCACCTTTTCCATCGACGAGTTTAGCCTGGAAGATGTCAGGATAAACGGGGAAGATATGCAGAGTATCATACTCCCCAATACGTTCCTGCAAAATGAAGCAGGAGCACCCAATCTTCCCGGTAACGGAAGATACCTTGCGCTTCCTCAAGGGTCTATTGCTTCTTTGCGTATTGTATCATCACGCACCGAAGTATTTCATAATATAGAAATGGCACCCGCTCCCCGTATTCCCTGGGATACGGAAGAAGGTCCACTGGATTACAGCAGAGATATGAACATCTATAATCAAGATGCTTTCTATCCTGCCAATCCTGTAATTTTGGGTGAGCAGACCATGATCCGCGGAGTGGATGCTGTGATGGTTGGTATCACACCCTTTCAGTACAATCCTGTAACCAAAGAACTTATTGTTTACCGTGATATCGAACTGGAAGTAGATTTCATTGGCGGTAACGGACATTTTGGAGCGGATAACCTGCGCAGCAGATGGTGGGATCCTATCATGTCCGATACTTTTTTGAACTATGAGTCATTACCCAGAATGAATTACAATTATACAAACAGCAGAGATGGTGCCGAATATCTTATCATCTGTCCCGATGATGCAACCTTTTTAGCCTGGGCAGATTCGATCAAGGTGTTCCGAACAGTGCAGGGTATTTCCACAGTGATTAAAACCACAGCCGAAGTCGGAGGTAACACACCTACAGCAATCGAGAATTACATCAATGATATCATGGCACCGGGTACCGGTTGGGATCCAGCCCCGGCAGCTATTCTTCTGCTGGGCGATTACGGCACAACCGGCAGCACTGTTGTTTCACCCATCTACAATGGCTACTGTGC
>JAUXIJ010000141.1 GCA_030621085.1 Candidatus Cloacimonadota bacterium
CTACTCTATCACTAGAAAAATCGATTGTGCCGTTGTGTATTATGTCGATCGTTACAGTGGTTTAGCCGCTGATTGGGATCAGAATGTAAATTATCAGGATGAAAACTCAATAAATGAAGTTGCTGAAGCCATTGACGGAATAATCGAGGAGAAATATGCTTTATTAAATCCTGATTATTTAACCATTGTCGGTGGGGATGAAATTATTCCATTTTATAGAATGAAAATCCCCGGCATGATCGATGAATCTGAACATATAAATGAAGACCAACAAAAAGATATCGTACTCCAAATGTTGGCGAATGACCATTTTCCAACAGAAATGCGTTATTCTAATATAAATTTGAATCCTTGGTATAAAAAACCAGTTCTTGCGACAGGACGAATAAGTTCAGCAAGCAGCAAAGACATGACGAACTTTATTAAAAATGGTATTGAAGGTCCATCGGATAATAATAATGTTGGTATACTTGTAACAGATACTGGTATATATTCTACCAATCTAATAAAAGAAAACTTAGAAAACAAGTTAGCTTTGAGGGAATTAGAATTTTGGGATACTGAACATATTCATTATGGCGACTATTATATAGACGGTTCATTTTTAGACACTGAGAACCGTCTTCTTGTCTCATCACAAACAAAACTTTGGATGTTTGATGGATTCAAAATACTATCGTATGCAGGTCATTCAGGCTATGATAATTTTGCTTATATAAGAATGTCTGATTTCCCTACAATCGATTCGATATCTAAAAATAGACCTCTTATGACAATAGGGGGGTGTAAGGCCGGTCTAACAACTAATAATGGTAGTGAATGGGATCCTCGACCAGCTGACAACAATGTGTGGAAACTTTCGAACCAAGGAGCTAGTGCAATACTTGCATCAGGTTCATTATCAGCTACAAACGGTATAATGCCCGGATTGGCGTATTCGGAACAAATATATAATAATTTTTATGATTATTTATTTGACGATTATAAGATAACTGAGCCCATAGGGATGGCTCTGGTAAACGCCATTGATAATTATGATGAAGGACTTTTAACTGCGGATTGGGGGGATGGGATGGATACTAAAGCTAGGATGCAATTCATCTTATATGGCATTCCATGGATGACTTTTGATCCTCCGATTACTCCACCCGAGCATATAAACAAAGACTATAATGTAACAGTTTCTAACCCTGAAAAAATTGGTGATAATTTATACAAAGTATTAATCACAATCGTTGTCGATGAGTATAACTTAACTTCTGTAGATGAATTTGACATAATAATTATCAACGGAACCTCTAACAATTTGAAAGATTTTAAACCAATACTTCCAATCATCAACATTAATCTAAATTTGCCAACAGAATCTGAAATTAATAAAACAAGTATTTTATCAGAAAATGAAATTGGATTAGGCAGTTTAAACATTCCAAGTTTCCAAAGCGTAATGACAAACTACCCACCTAACTCAAGTTTTACCAATGTTTCAGATATAACCGGTGTATTCCCAACCCCACGTTTCGTTACAACAAACATCACATATCCAGAATATAATAAGATAAGGATCAACTTAGCTCCGGTGCAATATAATATTGACACCAATGAGACCGTCTTATTTAACAAAACGGTTTTAGAAATTATATACAACACTACAGATGATTTAATCGTCACTGATTTTCTATCTCTGAATAATAAATTTAGCATAAATGATATAATATCCACAAACGTTACAGTAGAGAACGTTGGCTCTGAAACGATAGAAAATGTACATTACGAATTCACAATAAAAGATTTATTTGGTACAATAGTGAAAAATCATAGTAGCGGGGAGTTCAATATCCCAATGGGGATACAGCAATTCGAAGCGAATGTTTCCACCCAAGATTTGCAACAAGGATCATACCTTGCAGAAATAAATATTTTGAACAATACCGGATACATCCTCGCAAATTCATCTGAATATATCTATTTAATATCAGGAGAAATTACAAACTTCACAATAAACACAACTGGTATTGAACAAGGCGAAGATTTAAAGTTAAACTTCGAATTTGAAAATTACAATGATACGGATGTAACAATCGATGGTCAAATTTCAATAAGCGACTCTCAAAATAGTATCGCCGATACATTACTAATTCCACTAACAATAGCATCAGGCGATAGCGCAAAACAATTCAGCTACATCTGGAATTCTGGGAATAATGATCCCGGGGGCTACAAAGCAGAATTAACTCTATCTTCGGAAGGTTCGGATTATGGATCAGAAGATCAATGGTTTGCAATATCGAATTCTCCCTCAACCAATGCATGGTACCTCCACAACAACAGCACCATGTACGGAATCACAACCAACCCGACCGGCAACCTGACCATAGCAACCGGCAGTTTTAATCTCTGGATCGCGGACGAACCCGCACAGACAAACCTTACTTTCCCGGCAGGCATCTGGACTGGCAGGATAACGCTCGAAACAGCACTCGCACCCGGACAGAACTTCTCGA
>JAUXIJ010000080.1 GCA_030621085.1 Candidatus Cloacimonadota bacterium
TAACTTTCACTACAGTATCCGCACTACCCGGTGATCTTTCCAGCTACGATGTTGTTTTCGTAACTCTGGGCATCTATTGTGTTGGTTGAGGAACCACTCCACCCGGTGTCGTTGGCACCACTCAACAAACAACTCTTATTAATTTCCTAAATGGTGGCGGTTCTCTTTATATCGAGGGAGCAGATGTAGGTTACAACCATCACACAACTGCATTTTTCGCTTATCTTGGCACAAATTACATAAGCAATGGAACAGCAAATGGAATTCATAATATCATAGGTGTGGGAAATACTTTTACATCCGGAGATGATTTTGCATTTCAATATGATGAAGATCCCGATTATATGGTAGATGTCCTCAGTGCAGATGAAGGAACCTTTTATTTCACCTGCCAGAATGATATTGTTCGTTCCGTATATTATGATGAAGGCTCATATCGAGTTATCTGTACTTCGTCTATCTTTGGAGCGATGGCAGATGCGGAAGGTTCAAGCACAAAAGCAAATCTTATGGCTCGCTACTTTTCATTCCTATCTAATGATCCCGATCCGCATATCTGGGCTTCGACAGATGATCTTGATTTTGGAACTCAATATCTGAACTATCCAGAAACTATGACATTTAATATTCGGAATTTAGGTTATGTTGATTTAAATGTTTCTTCAGTAGAGATCATCGGAGATGGATTTGCTTACTCGGGAGCAACTACATTTGATCTGGGTTGGGGAGAACAAACAGAACTGGAAATTACTTTTACGTCCGAAAATATTGGGACATTCAGTGCTATATTATCTATTGAAAGTAGTGACCCGGAACTGAATCCATTGTTGATAGACCTGAATGGTGAATGTGTTGCTCCGCCTGATATTGAATTATCTACTGATTTTTTCATTGTAGAACTTGAACCAGGTTCTATTGGTGAAGAAACATTAACGCTCAGTAATGTTGGAGATAGTGACCTTTCCTATGTGATCAATCTTAATGATCTATCATTCCCATCAGAAGGATCAGGCGGTCCGGATGATTATGGTTATCTGTGGATAGATAGTAATGAACCGGAAGGACCTGCTTACAACTGGCGTGATATTTCCATGTTGGGGACACTTGTAACTTTTACGCATAATGATGTGGGAACAGAATTAATGCCGATCGGTTTTGACTTCAATTTCTATGGTTCAAAATATTCTGAATTCCGTATCAATCCAAATGGTTGGATAGGTTTTGGAGATGATTGGACAGATTATCACAATTATGAACTTCCCCGATTGAATGCACCTCGTCCTGCTGTTTTTGGTTTCTGGGATGACCTCGATCCTCTCCAAGGGGGAGATGTATATTATTACAGCACTCCTGATAGTCTGATCGTCTGGTTTGATAATGTTATTCATTATCCGGGTATATATACAGGGACTTATGATTTTCAGATGATTCTTTATGCAAATGGTCATATTTTATTCCAATATCGTCAGGTCAGTGGAGACCTCGATACTGCAACTATTGGAATTCAGAATGAGGATGCAAGTGATGCCCTTCAAGTAGTTTATGATGCTCTGTATGTTGAAAATGAATTGGCTGTTCTCTTTTATTCAGGTCCAACCTGGTTGGAAATCAGCAGTTGTGCAGGTGCGATCCCAGCAAGTTCTTTTGATGAGATCACTTTCTCTTTTGATGCAACTGATATACTTAATGGAACTTATCAGGCAGAAGCAATTATTGTCAGTAATGATCCGGATGAATCGGAGATTGTAATTCCTATTACAATGATAGTTGACTTTGTTTCTGCGGAAGAGGATTTATCTTCTGTTCAAAATAAACTGCTTTGTAACTATCCCAACCCATTCAATCCTACTACAACGATTTCTTTTTCAACCACAGAGAACACGGAGAGCACGAAGTTAATGATATATAATATCAAAGGACAGAAGGTAAAAACGCTTATCAATCAAGCACTTCCAGCAGGAGAGCATTCTGTTAATTGGGATGGTACAGATGATAGTAGAAAACCTGTTTCAAGTGGAATCTATTTTTATAAACTAAAATCCGGTAAATTCTGCGAAACAAAGAAATGCATTCTTTTAAAATAAGATTAATTGTGATTTGCGGAGGTTTTTTTGAAGAAAAATTTTCTAAAACTAAATTATATCTTTTTATTCATCCTGATAACAGGAGTATCATCTCTGATGGCTTCTCCAAAAGATAATACTTGCTGGCCACATCCTATTCCCTGCCGTATAAAGAACAGCAACAATCCTGATTTGTTTATTATGACACTTGGAGATGTACAAACTAAATTAGCTCAGGGAATTTTTTATCCTCAAAAGGATCTGGTTATCTTAAATGATGGAACAGAAATTAGCAACTATTATGAAGACACATTAAAAATCAAATATTTCAAACCGATAGATAAAACCCATTTTCCTTTACCTCCTTCAGGTTGGTGTTCGTGGTATTTCTATTACCAGGAAATTTCTGCTGATGAGATCAAGCAAAATGCAAAGTGGCTTTCTGATAATCTGAGAGAGTATGGTGCTCTTTATTGCCAGATAGATGATGGCTGGCAGGGAACCGGATATGGTCTCGGTGAAAACCGTGACTGGACAACCATAAACAAGCGTTTCTCAAAAGGAATGAAAGAACTGGCAACCTACATCAGAAAACTGGGGCTGTTTCCCGGTATCTGGCTTGCTCCACACGGACAAAGCAACAAAGATGTTGTTGATAAATGGAATGTTTTTCTTATGAAAGAAGATGGAACTTCAGCTTCCAACACCTGGGAAGGTGCGTATTTATTGGATCCCACAGCATCTGACGCTGATAAATATTTCCGGGATATGTTCAGCACAATGGCTGATGAATGGGGTTACGATTATTTCAAAATTGATGGTCAGCCTATTGTTATCAAAGAGTATAAAAAGAAACAATCCTTTATGAATAATCCTGATAAAGATCCTGTCGAATCATTTCGTCATACTCTGGATGTTATTCGGGAAACAATTGGACAGGAGCGATATTTACTGGGTTGTTGGGGTATCCCGCTTGAAGGCGTTGGAATAATGGATGGTTCAAGAACCGGTGGCGATATCGTTCTGGATTGGGATAACGGCTTTATGACTGCTGTTAATGCTACTCTGCGTTATTATTACCTGCATAATATAGCCTGGTATAATGATCCCGATGTGATGTGTGTGCGTTCTCCTTTGACCCTGGATATGGCTCGAGCTTGGGCAACCTTGCAGGGTCTTACAGGTCAGGCGTTAATGGACAGCGACAAATTGATCGATCTATCCCCTGAACGTGTTGAGATAATGAAACGGGTTTATCCGGCAGTTGATATTCGTCCTCTCGACTTGTTCAAAGCTAAAAGAGATAAGAAAATATGGGATTTGAAAATCGAACATCTTGGTAGAAATTATAATGTGGTTGGATGTTTTAATTATGATGCAGTTAAAACAGATGTGGTTTATCTAAATTGGGAAGATTTGGGATTACCTTCCAATGCAAAAGTTCATATTTATAATTTCTGGGATGAAGAATATTTAGGATGCTGGGAAAAAGGATACTTTGTTCAGCTCACACCAGCCAGTTGTAAAGTGTTAAACCTGATGACTGCTGAACAACATCCTCAATTAATTTCTACTAACAGGCACATCACACAAGGCTGGATAGATTTGAATAAATGTATATACGATGAAAAAACTAAAACCTATTCAGGTGAAAGCAAGGTTATTGGGAATGATCCCTATGAATTACGATTTGTATTTCCAAGGGAAGGAAAAACTTATCGGATAAAATCTACTGAAGCTGAAAAACTGGAACCTATCATAGCAAACTATCAAGGTTGGGCAAGTGTTAGGTTCACCAGTTCGAAATCCGGAAAAGTAAGCTGGAAAGTCATCTTTGAACAAGCTGAGCCATACAATTATCCCATCAGTGCTCCATATACAATAAATGCTGAGCCGTTTGGTTTTACAGGATTGAAATTATCCTGGTATCCAAATTATACTTTAACTGCCGGTTATAATATTTACTTCAATAATAAACTTCTGGGAATGACTCCCGTAAGCCAGGTTATTGTGCGAAATCTTGATTTTACCGTAAAGGATTCAATTGAAGTTGCTGCAGTGTGGTATGATGGAACCGAAAGTAAAGAGAGATCTTCTGTTCAAATTTCACTCGACAAAATCTATCCTGCTGAAGTATTTTTATCTGATATCGAACCGAGTTCCGCAAGTGCTGGCTGGGGCGGTTCACCCAAAATGGATAAATCTATCGATAATGGTCCATTAACTATTGGTGAGAAAACTTATTCAAAAGGAATTGGCACTCACGCTGTATCTGATATTGAGTATTGTTTGAAAGGATATTATAAAACATTTACTGCAGAAATTGGAATGGATGTTTATTCCTTAAGATACAAATATGGCTCGGTGATATTCCAGGTTTTTGGAGATGATAAATTACTCTGGGAAAGTGGAGTGCTGAAATATTCAGATCCGTCAAAGCCAGTGAAAATTGATATTTCCGGGGTAAATAAATTAAGGCTTCATGTCGATGGTGCTGAAGATGGAATTAGTTATGATCACGCTAACTGGGCAAACGCAAAAATAAAGAAGTGATAGGAAGCATTTTTGGAACTTTTATTGCATCTTAAATTCAGCATAAAGATTCCTTCCTGAAAAATAAGAAAAAGGAGTTTATAATGAAGTTTAATAATTTATTTTTTTTATTTTTACTATTGAATTGTTATTTGTGCGCAATCATCATTAATATCCCAGCAGATCAACCAACGATTCAAGCAGGGATAGACATTGCTGTAAACGGCGATACTATATTAGTTCAACCCGGAACTTATTTTGAAAATATTGTATGCCAAGAAAAAAGTCTCACTGTTGCTTCATTATTTTATACAACTCAGGATACATCATATATTGCTCAAACAATTATTGATGGCAATCAGGATGGCAATGTTATTACATATTACGGCATGATCGATTCTACAGCAGTTTTATGTGGTTTCACTATTACTAATGGAGCTGGTTATGACGGAGCAGGAATTCGTTCTCATGGTTCCAGCGCGAGATATCTGAACTTAGTTATTACAAATAACACATCTTTTTCACAAGGTGGAGGAATGTTCTTTGAGTGTGGTAATCCTCTGATAGAAAATACTATTATTACAAACAATTCTGCTGAACTCGATGGAGGTGGAATGTTCTTCTGGAAACAATGCAATCCAATTCTAAATAACGTAACCATTTCCGCTAACTCTGCCGACCGTGCTGGTGGTGGAATCCTCTGTATGGAATATTGTGATCTAACTTTGAAAAACTCGTTAATTTTCGATAATACAACAATTGGATCAGGAGGTGGGATCTGCAACAACTACTATTGTAGTATAGCTTTTGAAAATGTGACAATTAGAGATAATACTGCATTTTATGGAGGGGGTATCTGTAGCAGTGATCTTTCTTCCTTGAGTTTTGATCCAGCAAACAGGTGTAGTATTTACTCGAATATTATTAATAATAGAGGTTATGGAGCAGATATTTTTGCTTATGATTGTGATGTCATTGTCGATACATTTACCGTACTAACTCCAACCGATTATTATGCATCACCAATAGACCATTTCACTTTTGATATTCTGCACGAAATTGGGAATCCTCTCATAAATGCGGATCTTTATGTCTCTGTAGATGGTGATGACACAAATAGCGGTATTACAGCTGATGAACCATTGAAAACTATTCGATGTGCACTATCAAAGATATACGCTGATAGTTTAAATCATAATACAATCCATTTATTGCCAGGTGTATACAGCTCATCTACAAATGGAGAAAGCTTTCCTATTGCATGGAGTAATCATGTATCATTAGAAGGAAATATGGAAGATAACACTTTTTTGGATGCTGAAAATGCAAGTAATGTTGTAAGTTTTCATTATGTAACTGATGCTCTATTGCATAACCTTACTATTAGAAATGGTTCTGCTGATAAAGGTGGTGGAATATATTGTTATCATTCCAATCCTGGTTTAGAAAATGTTACTATCACCGGAAATAATGCTTTCCGTTATTTTGCAAAAGGTGGTGGTATTTACTGCTCTGATTCCAATCCAAGTTTAGTGGATGTAAACATAATTAATAATCATAGTTCTCAAATTGGTGGTGGGATTTGCTGTGATGGTTACTCCAGTCCAATATTAGAAAATGTAATTATTAAAGACAATTCTGCTTTAGAAAAAGGTGGTGGTATTTATTGTTTCAATCATTCCAATCCAAGTCTTGAGAATGTGAAAATAATAAACAATACTTCTGCAACAGAGGGTGGTGGAATGTATTGTTATCATTCCAATCCCTGTTTAGAAAACGTTACTATTACCGGCAATTCCGCTACTGAATCTGGAGGTGGAATAAATTGTATTGGAAACTCAGTTCCGATATTTAGTAATATCGATCGTTGCAATATTTATCTGAATTACGCCGGAACAAACGGAAATGATCTGTTCTCTCAAGAACCTTTAAGTATTTTTGTAGATACTTTCACTGTATCTCAACCGGATGATTATTTTGCTTATCCAATCGAGAACTTCACCTTCGATATTCTCAATTTCATAATTGAACCCGTAGCTCAAGATTTATTTGTAAGTCCAACCGGTTCTAATGAAAATAGTGGTTTAACAGCAGATGATCCTTTGCAAACAATTTCCTTTGCCCTGATCAAGATTACAGCTGACAGTATAAATACAAGAACATTATACATCTCAAATGGAACATATTCTCCTTCCCAAACCGGTGAAAAATTGCCGATAAATTGTAAGAGTTTTGTATCATTGATTGGGGATGATCAGGAATATACAATCCTGGATGGTAATGATTTATATGGAGTTATCACTTGTTCAAGTGATAGTATTTTTTCTGTCGAAAATATGGCAATCACGAATGGTAATCGATATTACGGTGGTGGCGTGTATTGTGTGGAATATTCTTCACTCAATTTCGAGAATGTAACAATATCTAACAATAATGCTTATCGTGCCGGTGGCATATATTGTATTCGGTCTTCCATTCTCATGCAAAATGTGAATCTAATCAATAATCACGCTACTTACAAAGGTGGAGGTATATACTGTATTTTATATTCATCTCTCATAATTCATGATAGTAATATTGATGAGAATTCATCAATTTGGAATCCAGGAATATATATAAATGACAATTCCGAAGCAATTCTGGAAAATCTTAGTTTTACAAACAATACTTCATCGTGTGGTAGTGTACTAAGTTGTTTTTATTCCAATTTGGAATTAAAGAATGCAGTTATTAAGGACAATGATGCACTTTCTGGGATTATTTGCAATAATGGGTATTCTGTTATACAGAATGTCAGCATAGAAGGTAATTATGGTCCGGGTGTTATTTGTGGTAGAAATTCTATAATGGATTTAGAAAATGTAATCATTGCTGAAAATTCTTCTACAGATATTGGTGGTGGAATTTATTGTGGAGAGGATATAATCCTGAATATTCAAAATACCACCATAACTGGCAACTCTGCAGGTGGGACTGGTGCTGGCATATATAGTGAATATTCTTACGAAACTGATATTCAGATTTTGAATAGTGTTTTCTGGGATAATTCTCCGCAAGAGATCGATGTATCCAGCTCTTCTATTACGATTGCATATTCTGATATTCAAGGAGGTTGGAACGGAACAGGTAACATAGATGAAGATCCATTGTTTGTCGGAACTGGAGAATTTCCTTATGCTTTACTAGAAAATTCTTCTTGCATTGATGCAGGTAATCCTGATCCATTATATTATGATCCCGAAGATCCGGATAATTCTGGTTTTGCTTTGTATCCGGCAATGGGAACTATAACTAATGATATGGGAGCTTATGGTGGTCCTAATGCTATCGGCTGGGTTCCAGTGCCTGTGAATGATGACGTTATAATCCAACCAACATTATGTAAACTTTATCAAAACTATCCCAACCCGTTCAATCCCGAAACAACAATCAGTTATCAGCTTCCAGAAAATGGCAAAGTAGAATTAACAATTTACAACCTGAAAGGGCAGAAAGTGAAACAGCTTGTCAGCGATCAGCTTTCAGCCGGTCAGCATTCAGTGGTTTGGAATGGCAAAGATGACAATGGTAAACCCGTTTCAAGTGGGATCTATTTTTATAAACTGAAATCCGGTAATTTCGAAAAGACGAAAAAGATGATATTGATGAAATAATTTTAAGAAGAGAGATAAATGAAAAGAAATTTATTATTGTTAGTTTTATTCATCTCCATTACTTCTATCCTTTTTTCTTCTATCTTTCCACAAGACAAAGTTAACAAAGTCATTCTTGAACACAGGCAGAATAAGACAGAAAATAGAATCACAGGAAATATTTTCCAATATCCGATGCCTTTTGAAATGAATAGGATGCGTTTTGACAGAGATCAGCTTCCACTGACAAAAGAGGATTTAACCTTTTCAGACAATCGAGATATTCTTTATATAGGTCCAGGAGTGGACACAACATTTATTACAACCAACTATGTTCAGGATGACGATATTGTGATCTTTGGACAGGGAGTACTAATAGTAGATAATGCGATGCTTACTCTTGCCGGTCATTTGTTTATTATGGATGAAGGAAAGGCAATTTTCCAGAACAATGCACATCTGCATTTTAATCAGTATTATGTAGGACAATATTATTTATGGATGCTTGATGATTCCCATTTTGAAGCTACTAATGCCACTGTAGATGCCAACGGAGTTATGCACTATGCACAACTGCATGACAACAGCACTTACTTCGCTTCCGATACATATTTTCCGGATTGGACATTCCGCAAGGTTTTTAACACTTCCACCCTCATTCTAGAAGATGTGGATCATGTAGGAGACATAATGGTTGATGATTCCTGCTTTGTTCACTTAACCTGCTGCGATACATTGATGCCCTGGTTTGAAATGCCTGCCGGTTCGGTTGTAAATACTCAATTTCCTGATCCGGAATTTGTGGAGCATTTTGAACTTTCCGATGATACGCCCGGCGTAAATGGTATTCATTATACATTCGTTGCGGATTCCTGTTCTCAATGCTGGTGGTCTCTGGAAACACTTACTGGATGCGATGTTACGATTAATAATTCTATCATCAGAGGTTCATGCGTTAGAATGTTCGGTTCAAACACTTTAAGTATCAGTGGGATTGAGGATTATACGATGCATTCAAATTTGGTTGTTCCCCTCGATGACAGAAACCTGGTATATAATAACACCTATGTTTACTGGTGGAACTGGTATCCTTTCGATGATGTAGTTTTTAATATCGATTCATGCTCTTTTGGTGAAATGATCGGTAGAGGAAATTCTGAAACTTACGCAACAAACTGCTTCCACGATGGTGCCACGATCATGCTTGGATCAGGTGGAGACGCTTTTGTTTCCTTTGTTGATGGGATAAGTCATAGCTATGTTGGAACTTTTCAAAATAGCACATTTCTCTTTGTGAACAGCAGTATAACTCCATTGTGGCCATATCAATCGACAAATATAGCTCATGATAATTCCTATCTGCTGGCGGTGAATTCATCCTTTGAATATGAACCGGAAGCTATGGACAGTGCTCTGGTGATGTTTGCTTTAATAGATAGTCTTCCCGATCATATAGTTGGAGATATTGTTGAAGTATCAGGTTCTGCCTGGATAGAACTAGGTGAACAAAATCCCATCACTTTCGATAGTTACAAAATTCACTATGTTCCAGAAGGAAGTACTGACTGGTCATTAATAGAAGAATCCACAATTCAAGTTTCTCATGATATTCTCGCAGAATGGAATACATCGGGATTAAATGAAGGAGATCACGATCTAAAGCTGACGATCTTCGATAGTGCCGGAGATAGTTTAATTGCATTGAGAACGGTAACTTTGCTGCCAGACATTGGAGTTAGCGAGGAGATTTCTTCCTGTAAAACAGAACTTCTCAGTAATTATCCGAATCCTTTCAACCCGACTACAACGATTTCTTTTTCATTAACCGCAGAGGACGCAAAGAACGCGGAGATTGGAATCTATAATATTAAAGGACAGAAAATCCGCCAATTTGATGTCACCCTGAGCGGAGTCGAAGGACAATCTTCAATTATTTGGGATGGAACCGACGAAAACAATCAACTTGTTAGTTCAGGAATTTATTTCTATAAATTGAAAGTTGGAAACAATTTTTCCGAAACGAAGAAGATGTTGCTTTTGAAATAACTTTAGGAAGGAGATTTTATATAAAAGATCCTTAACTTTCGCAAATTAAAGAACAGGAGGGTTAGATGAAAAAATGGTATTTTATAGTATCTTTATTTTTTATCCTTTTACAAACAACATTTGTAGTTGCTGAAGAAAGAGCATACGTAGCAAATTGGGAAGCGGACAACATCTCTGTGATTCAAACCTCGAATAACACAGTTATGGAAACCATTTCTACCGATACAGGACCGATTGGTCTTGCCTTCACACCGGATCATGAGTATGTTTATATTACAAATTATGGAATGGCTACCTGTAACAACAAAGTAACTGTGATACAAACTTCCGATAATACAATATTAACAACCATTACAGTCGGTAACTGTCCTGCCCAAATTGCTATTACACCGGATGGACTGTATGGATATGTAGCAAATTATTTCAGTGATTCATTTTCTGTTATAGAGATTTCCTCGAATACAGTTGTTGCTACTGTAACTACAGGTAATGGTCCGATGGGTGTAACCATCACTCCGGATGGACAATATGCATATTTTGCATTGGAACAGGCAGGAACGGTTCAAGTGGTTCAAACATCCGATAACACAATTGTTGCTACGATTGGCGTGGGAAGTTCACCATATCGAATTGCTATCACACCCGATGGAGCTTATGCTTATGTAACTAATCGTTTCAGTAATAATGTATCTGTGATACAAACATCAAATAATACAGTTATAGCAACTATTGGTGTAGGTGGATGGCCCCATGGAATTGCAATTACTCCTGATGGCGAATATGCTTATGCAGTTAACTTCTTCCAATCAAATAGTGTTTCAGTAATTCAAACTTCTACTAATTCTGTTGTAAATACTATTTCTGTTGGTTCTGCTCCCAAAGCAATTGCTTTTACTCCAAGCGGAGAATATGCTTACGTTACAAATGCAGGAAGTAATAGTGTTTCCGTGATACAGACCAGTACTGGTACGGTAGTTGAAACAATATCTGTAAATACAAACCCCAGCGGGATAATTATCGGGAATTGCCCTGAAGGACCTGGTTGGATAGAAGGAATTGTATCTTTGGAAGGTGGTGCAGGAGACGTTGAAGATGTTATCGTAACCGCTGGAACAGAATCTACAAATCCAGATGCAACTGGATTTTATTCCATCGAAATAGAGCCTGGAACTTATGATGTTTCTGCTACTTTGGACGACTATATTCCTTTTAACGATTCAGTTACTGTTGTAAGTGGACAAATAATTACTGTTGATATAGAAATATACTGTTGGGATCAAATTGCTCCTCCAGAAAATTTAATTTATATAATTGCTGGAGATTATCTTACCTGGGATCCACCACAAACTGCACTCAATTGGGTTGCTTACAATGTTTATAGAAATTATACATTCATCGCAACAATTCCGGATACTACAAGTATTATTTATAATCCAAGTCCTGGCATATATTTTTTAACTGCCATCTACATGTATGGAGAATCTGAACCATCTAATATTGTTGTAGTTCCAATTACTGGAGCAGAAGACGACATTATCAGCAACAAAACAGAGCTTATCGGCAATTATCCAAATCCTTTCAATCCAACCACAATAATCTCATTTAATCTCACCCCAGAGGACGCTAAGAACGCAGAGCTTGAAATCTATAACATCAAAGGTCAAAAAGTGAAAGAACTTCTCATCGTCACGCCCTCTCCCGATCACGTTTTCTCGGTAGTCTGGGATGGAACGGATGAAAATAACAAGCCTGTAAGTTCGGGAATTTATTT
>JAUXIJ010000039.1 GCA_030621085.1 Candidatus Cloacimonadota bacterium
TAAGTTCCCGTGGACGTAGTGTTAAACGATGTTCCGCTTCGATACGGTTGCGAGTCTTTTAATAGGGGCACGCCGCCGTTAATCAACATGGAGCGAAGCGGAATGTTGATTAACATATGTACGCCGCGAACAACTAAAAAGTTCGCATAACAAACTATAGTTATTAAGAAAGTTCGTAATAACTCCAACTTTTTGGTTCGCAATAACTCCGTGATTATGTCTCACTTTTTTCATTTTCAATTTCCAAATTATCTAACAGACATCTCACATTTTCCAGCAAACATATAATATTTTTGTAGATATTACTTTGTTGTAAAGATTTTTAATCCTCGTTCCGAATCCATCTTCTGGTCATACCTCCACATTCTCCAGCCTGCAGTGTTCTAACTTTCTGTTACCTGTTATCATCACATCGCCAATTATCTCTACATTCTTGCCAAAATAAACATTACCTTGAACGGTTAAACTGCGACATTGTTTAAGAGAAGGAATTCCCTCAGCAAAATGCTCTTGAAGTTGTTCTATTGTTTTGTAATATTTTTCATTCAGATCGATCTTTGGAGGTCTTTTCATTCCGTTATCAAGCACAAGATTATATTCATCTGTAAGCCGGTAAACATCACTCCAGATTGCCAGCAGATCTGTGGTTTTCTTTACGGGAGCGAATCTATCGCGATGCACCACAACCGCTTTGGAATCTTTGAATACACTGATAGCTGCTCCCATGGCACTTTCTATCTGGTATACTTTTATACCATCCACTTCTTTCTCATTTAAAATAAGCTGCAATGGCAGCAGGTTATTTGTTTCAAAAAGTTTCTGTTTCAAAGCCTTCAGGTTAACCCACAGGTTATTTGTATTGAAATAACTGTATTTACTTACGTCCTGGAAAAATTCGCTTTCATCATCCTTGCATTGGGCGGTTTCACGTAGAAGAAGCTGACCGCCTTTTGTCTGTGCCAGGTGTCCACCTTTTTTATCGACTTCAGTACGACGGCAGACTTCCATCAGAAAAGGCTTTTTACTTTTCACAAAATGGTTGAGGATCTTTTCATCAACCACAGCTCCCAGGTTATCGGAATTGGAAATAAAAGCGTATTCAAAACCCAATTCCAGTAATTTATCCAGCACACCCGAACTGGCAAGAACACTGTAAATCTCACCGTGCCCGGGTGGATTCCAGTTCAAATTATCATTTTCGTTCTGCAATGGTGATAGATCGTCTCTTCTTATTTTGGGAAATTTATTCTGCACAAAATCCAGGGGAAGATGGGGAAGAGATAGCTGTGAATATTTTAAAAGGTAAGAAAGTGAATCTGACTGTGTGTTAAAACTATGCATCAAGAGAAGGGGAATATCTTTTCCCGATTCGCCGCGAATGTATAATATTTGCCGGGCAATGATATCCAGGAAATTCAGATCGTCTTTCACTTTTAGAAGAGTCTTGGCCTTTTTAAGCCCCATGCTTGTACCCAGCCCGCCGTTCAATTTTATAACAGCCAGTTTTTCCAATTGAGAAGATGCTGATGTTCGCAACTTATCATAATCGATTATGTTAGTTTCATCGGGTGGTTCAATTTCATTTTCGGAAATTTTTCCTGTGGCGCCTTCCAATACCTGGTAATAATAAGTGGAAAAAGATTGGATCACCAGATCGTTCAACCCGGCATTTTGCATGATCTCTACAAACTGAGCAAGGCTGCTCTTCATTTGTTTCCTGCCTTTTATTGTTTAGAAATTTATTTTTTCTTTAATCGAGATTTTATTAAGTTTATTACCTTTTCGGTTCTGATTCACGATGAGCTCCCCTAAAAGTCCGATCGAGAAAAACTGCAGACCAAGTATGATAAGCAGAGTGGATAAATATAAAAGCGGACGATTGTACAGCGGTTGACCGAAACCGAATTTCATGATCGTAAGATATAAGCCGATTAGCAAACCTGCCAGACTGAATGTTGATCCGATCCTGCCGAAAAGATATAATGGGCTGTGAATGTACCCTGTAACAAGTTTTACAGTTAACAAATCTAGAAATCCCCGCAAATATCTTTCTGCTCCGTATTTGGATTTCCCAAATTTTCGGGATCGGTGATGAACCGGGATTTCAGCTACTTTAAATCCTTTGGCATGAGCCAGGGCAGGAATGTAACGGTGCATTTCTCCATAGATATCCAATTCCTCGATAACCTCTCTGCGATATGCTTTAAAGCCGCAATTGAAATCGTGAAGCTTTAATCCGAATGATGATGATACAATAGAATTAAATAATTTAGAGGGTCCTGTTTTAGAAATTGGGTCTTTGCGTTTCTTTTTCCATCCTGTTACCAGGTCATAATCCTCTTCCAGCTTTTTTATAAAGTTCGGAATTTCGCTCGCATCGTCCTGCAGGTCTGCATCCATTGTAAAAATAATATCTCCCGTAATTGCATCGAATCCCGATTGCAATCCGGCTGCTTTTCCAAAATTTTTACGGAAGCGGATTATCCTTACGTTTTTATCTTCTTTTGCCAGTTCCTGCATAATTTCAAAACTGTTGTCTATAGAGCCGTCATCTACAAAAATAATTTCGTATTTCCTGTTGCCTGTATTTTCGATTATCTCTGAATAAAGCTGTTTCAGGCTTTGGTCTTCGTTATACACTGGAATTACAAATGATAATTTCATAATCAATCCTCTTTTTAGCCGCTAAGAACGCGAAGAAACGCAAAGTGTATTTCTATTTATCTTCGTGCTTCTTTGTGAACTTCGTGGCTAATCATCTTTATCTCATAATTTTTTATTACACAACCTTAGAAAAAGATATTCACTAAAGACATTACAATACCTGCCGAAATCGGTATTTTAATATTATCATCCACCGGCAGGGGAAAAATTTCAGCAATAGTTGCAGCTACCGCTCCTGCAAGGGCAATAAATGGGTTTAAGAAGAAAAGTGCAAAGATAAAAATTCCGATAAAACAAGCCATACTTCCTTCCAAACTCTTATCAGTTCCCAATAGTTTACGCTTTCCAAAAGGAATTCCCACCAGTGCAGCCAGTGTGTCACCTATAGCCAGGAAGGCAATAGCTACAAAAGCAATATCGGCAGGAAAAACAGCGATGCAGATCAAAGCTGAGATCATCATGTAAGTGGCACCTGTGAAATCGTGAAATTCATGCTCACGCAGCATAAGACCAAAGAGATCCAGGAAAATCCTTTTAACCGTTTTATGTTCGATCCGTGCGATTTCGATTACAAGAGCTATCAATGTGAGGGGAATCAGAACGATGAAAGCCAGCTTCCTGTCATTATGAAATAAATAGCGGTAGGAAAGCGGCAGGATCAGGGCACTAACATGAATGGTTTTGCGAAAAAACTCTCTTTTCTGTTTCTCATTCATTTCATTTTGATCTTACTTACAATGAAGGCCTTTGCCACAGCCATCATTAATTTTGGATCACCTTTCACAGCTTCGGTGAAAAGTGCTTTCAGGCTGAATTTATCTCTGGGGATTTTCTGGCAGAATTCCACGATCCTGTTAAATCGCTCATCTTTCATATTTATAAATTTTTCTTTCATCAGGAACATGGTCTTTTGCGTTTTGCCCAATCTTTTATCCCATTCTTTTCTATATTCTTTCAAGAATTTTACATCGAATCGTTTTTCTTTTACAGCCTGGGCTGCCACTTTCCCGGCAATACTTGCGGCGATCATTGCCTGCACAACGCCACCTCCCGTTATAGGATTAACCTGCCGTGCCGCATCACCTACCAGCATAATGTTATCCTTCACGATTTCATTCAGGGTAGCTGCGGTTGGAACTCCGCCGTACATTGTGTAAGTTATTTTTGCGTTGGGAAAGCGTTTTTGAACGAATTCATCTAGATATGTTTTTGGTCCTTTGGGGTGGGAAAGATGTCCCGATAAGCCAATACCAACATTGGCAGTATTATCGGATTTCGGAAAGATCCAGATATAACCACCGGGTGAAACTTTGGTCCCAAAATAGAATTCGCAAGTGTCTTTTTCAATATCGATATCGGTGAGTGTATGCTGTGCGCAGGTGTCTATATCTTCCAGACGGACTGCTGTTTTAATTCCTGCCCATCTTCCCACGCGGGATTCCACACCATCTGCACCGATAACAATATCGCATTTCACCGATCTTATTTCACCTGAATATTTGTATTTTACTCCGGTTATTTTTCCATTTTCCCACATCAGATCAAGAGCATCTGCTTTGGTAATAAGATGCGCTCCATGTTTAGCAGCAAGTTCGCAAAGAGCCGTATCGAAGACCCTTCGCTCCAATACATAACCTAATCCATTATTGTACATATTGGCTGTTTCTCCGTTGGGAGAATGCAGTTTTGCTACGTCGATACGGTTTGCTATCCAGCGCTGGTCAACATCGATGAAAGGAGCTATTCCGTTATGAGAAACGCCTTCGGCACAACGCACAGGAATGCCCGGTTCACGGTCACGTTCCAACATTAGAACCGATGCTCCGTTCTCTGCTGCAAACCTGGCAGCTACACTGCCGGCAGGTCCTGCCCCGATAACAACTATATCATATCTATCTTGTACCATTATTCATCTTCCTCGATAGCTTTGATGGGACAAACCTTCAGACAATTAAGACAGTTAGTACATTTCTCATTATCGATATCAACTCTGAATTCAGATACAATTATTGCATCGACTGGGCATACCGCTACACAAGTTCCGCAGATATCACATAGCTCTCTATTTATTTTCATAAAACCTCAAAAATTTATAATAAATAATTTGCTTTCCTGTGATCTATCAGATTAAATGAAAAACCCTTGAATTTGAAAACTACATTATAACACTCATCCGGAAGAAGATTATTATTCGAACCTTTTATCTTTACTTTCTGATGATCGCGTCTGGGAAGGTAATTCTTCATAAGGAAATAGGGATTGGGATTTCCTTTACCGAAAGGCTGCAGCAATTGATAATCCATCTGGAGATACTCATCAAATTTATTGAAATTATTGGAAGCAAAAACAGCATCGATATTGATGCGCCTGTTTTCTTCAATATCTAATTCTTTTAATTTTACATATTCGCTAAACTTTTTTTGGAAAAGGGTGATGTTTTTTTTCTGCATACTGAAACCTGCTGCCTGTGAATGTCCGCCAAACTGGATCAGATATTCCTGGCAGTGAGCAAAAGCATTAACCAGATTAAAGCCTTCCGTACAGCGTCCTTCACCCACGATCTTTCCGTTCTTGTGACAAAGAAAAACTACCGGGATCTTATAGGTCTTGGAAATTTGGGAAGCACAATAACCAAGCAATTCAATGGGTATTTCGCCATTTTTATCAAAATAGATGAAATGGTGTTTTGCGTTTTCGGGTGCGATTTGTTGCAGATATTTTCGGCATTTTTTTATTGCTTCTTCTTGTATCTGTTGCCTTTCAATCAACTTCCTGGTAATAATTTCTTTTTCTTCAGCGGGAGCAAGAAACAGATTCATGGTTAAATTCTGACCGTCCCTCATACGCCCACTTGATAGTATCCTAATAATATGATTTATAACGTTGATACGATTATGATAACTTAGGGTAGGTCTAAGGAATGGCTTAAGTTTTTCCAGAGTCAAATCGTCAAAAGAATGCCAGTTATCCAACACTTCTTTCATGAAAGTTCTGTTCACTTCCACCAATGGTACCTTATCGGCAAAACTTCCCACCGCAACCCAGAAAAGATAGTTTTTATCAAATTCTGTCTGTAGCTTTTCAGCAAGTTTTCGAATAAGAAAATAGATAACGCCAACGCCTGCCAGCATTTTAAAAGGATAGTTGCAATCGCTCTGTTTGGGATTGATCACAGCAAAGGCATCGGGAATCTTATCATCCAGAATCAAATGATGGTCTGTAATTACAACGTCGGTACCATTTGCCTGAATTTCACGGATAGCATCAAATTCAGAAATACCGCCATCCACAGTTATCAGCAATTCTATTTTTTCCTGTTCTAATTTTTCAATAAATTTTCTCTGAATACCGTGACAGTCCAACTGGCGGTTTGGAATATAATAATAATGATTTTGAGAGCCTATCTTTTCCAAGAAGTCGAATATCAGGTAAGTAGAAGTAATACCGTCCATATCGTCATGGCCGTAGATAATGATCTTTTCTTTTTTATGAACGGCAGATATGATCCTTTCCGAAGCTTTATCCAGATCTTTCATCAAAGACATATCCGGAAGATCTTTCAAAGAAGAATAAAGGAAGGATTCCGAGATTTTCCTGTTCTTCAGGATCTGCTCAAAAATAGAGAGATTACGGCTTTCGTTATAACTCCACTTAAACTTCATTAGGTACTTTACCTGCGGTCTTCTTTAGGAATATCGCGATGTTCAATCTTTTTGGGTCGTTTCCTGAAAATATCAAATCCGGTTATTCCAAAAGAGAACATCAATGATTCATCACTGAGTCCATGTTTATCAACATCGCCACGAGTCATGTATTTTACGGCAAGGTCAATTTTCTTATTTGGAGATTTAAGTGGAATGGATAGTCCAAACGTTAGAGCCTGTTCAGTAATTTTTTCCTGATTCTTTTCAAAAGGAAGTTCACGGTAATATCCGCCAATACGCACTGGAATTCGTTCCAACCAGCCTCCATAACCACTCAAAGGGTCGTACGCTAATCCGAAACCAATCTTCAGGGAATTCTTATCGTAAGATTCCGTATCTTCCCACATTGCATAATAGACATCGAAAGAAGCTTTGTATTTATCAATGAATTTCCATGTTAATCCACCCGAAATTCTGGTGGGTACTTCAAATAAAAAATCATCTGTTAGATTCAGGTCCAGCGTGTCTGCATAGGGAGCATGCCCGTATTTGTAAATTTCATCTCCTTCCAATTTTGCATAAGTAGAATAAGTTGCGCCCAATGAAAAGTTTTCCATTTTTTTGCTGAGTCCAATCGTAACTCCGGGATTTTCAAAGGTCTTCTCGATTTCATATTTTGTATCTGTCATTGTATATTCATCGAAATCAAGCTTCCAATAACGAATGCGGTGACCAATATAATAATTTACCGCAATCCCGAAATTTACATACGGATTTTTGTAAGCATATATTGCATCTGCCCGATAAACATTTGAACTCAGTTTGTTCGTTTCAACATAATTCAGGGTATCGCCTAAATCGCTTGTCCAGATAGTTTCTTTCTCGTTTTCCAAATTACCGCTGTATATAGAATTAAAATTAAATCCGATCCTGTGATTCTTGAGTGGAACGGCTATGGAGAAATATGGAAAATAAATCCCATCATCTCGATACTTGTTGTTATATGTGTCTTTATACCACATCCAGCCCAGAGAAACACCGGTGGAAAAAAGAACCTTATCTGTAGTGGTTGCTACAGACGGATTAGTAAAATTCGGATTGATACGGAAGAGGTCACCCGAACCGGTTTCACCCATTCCCAATCCATAAACATCGTTGCCGTTGTACTCTTGTGGCATGCCATCAAAAGAGAAAATTGAATTTCCCATTAGCTGGGAAAATATCAACGTTAAAGCTATTAAAAGAATATATCGCATCTCTTCTCCTATAAGTTATTATCTTTCAGCTATCACAAAAAAATAACATTCTTATCTTTGTCAATTGGAAGTTATAAAATTGTAGTATCTTTGTTTTAATATTCAATGAATGTTCTTATACATCAGTTTCAGATAGATTTTCCTTGCCATAAATATGTAATATTTATTTTTAGCTCTCACGGTTGTAATGAGTTAAATTATCATTTACACTGGTGATATGAAAAGGATAAAGGAGAGAAAATGGCGTCTACTTCCGATATCAGGAATGGCATGATAATCAAGTTCAAGAATGATCTATATGAAATTGTTGAATTCCTGCATGTTAAGCCCGGTAAAGGCGCTGCTTTTGTTCGTACAAAACTGAAGAATGTGAAGACTGGTAAAGTTATCGATAACACATTCCGCACCAGTGAGAAACTGGAATCAGTGCGGGTGGAAAAACATAAAAAAGAATATCTTTACTTCGATGGTGAATTCTACGTTTTTATGGATAGCAATACTTATGAGCAGATACAGGTTGCCAAAGAAGTAATTGGTGCTAACGATAAATTCCTCATCGAGAATATGGAAGTAGCCATGAAGCTCGATCCGGAAGGTCAAATACTTGGGATAGGACTTCCGGTAACTGTAATCCAGGAAATCACAGAATGCGAACCTAATGTGAAAGGAAACTCCGCTTCCGTAAGTGGCAAGAAAGCTGTAACGGATAGAGGATTGAATATTACTGTTCCCTTCTTTATAGAAGTGGGTAATAAAATTAAGATAGATACCAGAACCGGCGAATATATGGAAAGAGTATGAACCGGAAATGGAGAACATGTTTTTTAAAAATATAATATAGGAGAATAAAATGCCAAAAGGAAGGTCATTCGCAGCAAAACTTGCTCACGATATCAGTACTGTAGGTAAAGTTATCTGCCCCACATGCAACACAGAAATGAAAAGAGTTAAGCTTGTTCGAGCTCGTAAATCCAAGGCAGATAGTTGGACGCCTAAGTACGAATTCGTTAGCATGTGTAAATGTAATGAAAAAGATATTTTAGCTGGTAAAATTTAAAAAGTCGTTTTACTCAAAAACAAATCATAATACCCTCTTGTCCGCACGATAAGAGGGTGTTTACATTTTTTTCTGGGAGAGTAAATGAAAAGAGTTTTTTATCTTTCTGTAATGATTGGATTAATCACCGTTTTCCTTTCTGCGGTTCCGCCTGTACCCGGAAAAACTACCGGATTACCAAATTATAGCGAATACCCTTCCGAGATATATTCACATTCAAATCCAGATCGGAACAGAGATTTACCGCAAAGCATTTTAGCTTTGATGGTGGAATTCAATGATGTTACATTTGACCTGATTCCCGATTACCCGGATTCCTTGGAACATGATAAGGAATATTTTGAAAGACTGCTTTTTCATGTGACTTCTTTCTTTGATGATGCCTCGCACGGGCAATATATTCTTACCGAAGAAAATTATACCGTCTGGGAAAATATCATCACCGTTTCTCAGGAAATGGGCTATTATGGTGATGATGATCTCTCATTGGAAAGGGTTTGCGAGCTTGTGCAGGAAGTTGTGGAAATTGCTGATAATCAACTGAATTATAACGATTATGATGCGATAATGATCATCCATGCCGGAGCCGGACAGGAAGCGGATATTAACGGTACTAATCCAGAAGAGTTGTTCAGCACCTTTCTAACCAGGCGATCTTTGCAAGCAGGTATAGATCCCGAAAATGACGATTTCCCAGGTATTGAAACAGACGATGGAGTTATCTTAAAAGAATTTGCGATAATGCCGGAAACAGAATGGCAACCGGATTTTACAATGGCAGGGGAAGATCCAGTCTATGGCATCCTGGGCGTTTTCTGCCATCAGTTCGGGCATCAGATTGGTCTGCCTACGCTCTTCGATAATGATAGTGATAATGGTGCTTCTGCCGGTATCGGCTCCTTTGGGTTGATGGGTACGGGTGTGTGGAATGCCAACGGTTTTGTCCCTCCGCTTCCCTGTGCCTGGTCACGTTATTACCTGGATTGGGAAGATGATAATATCATAGAATTGAATTCCTCTTTCGAAAACATGCCGCTTACTTTTCCCACTGCCGATGATGAAGAAACACCAAAATTATACAAAGTAAATATATCCGATAAAGAGTATTTTCTTCTTGAAAACAGACAGCAGAACCCGGATGGAAGCATGCTAGCCGGTGAATCTTCTTTCACTTTTGCCCTGTTGCCCGAAGGTCAGCAGGATGTTTATCCACCCGGTCATCCTAATGCAGGACAACCAAAATTTAATTTCATGGAAAATACTTACAAAGGGTGCGAGTGGGACTTTTATCTACCGGGTTTGGGTGGACCGGATTCACCGGTAATAGACGGTTCCGGTATGCTTATCTGGCACATTGATGGGAATATTATCGACGCTAATTTCGATCCCGATTTTGAGAATAACTCTATAAATGCAAATGCTTCCCATAAAGGAATAGATCTGGAAGAAGCAGATGGCATTCAGCATTTAGATACTGCTTATCAATTATACAGTTGGGGCTCGCCTTATGACGCATACCGTGAAGGCAATAGTATATATTTCGGTAAAAGAGTTTATGAAAATCTTTTTTATTCTCCTATTGCCGAAAGTTATTACGGCGGTATTCCTCTGGAAATTCTTAATATCAGTCAATCCGATTCACTGATGACTTTTTCTGTTCATTATGAGTGGTCGCTCAATGCAGATTATCTTGGGGAAAATCCCTATCCTGCTGCTTTTCTGGATTTCGATGGTGACGGAGAGAATGAAATATTCTACCCTATGCCAAATGGTGAATTATTTATGTGGAAAGAGGATATTGACTTTCCGGGATTCCCTCTTAATCTTTCAATTGTTTCAGTACTAAGCGGTTATTATTCTTTTGATACTGCAACCGGCAGCATTTTTATTCCTGCCGAAACTATAGAGGGTGATAACGCAATGCTGTTCCGTATTGATAATGATCTACCTAACCTGCAGGAACTATGCCTTTATAAAAACAATCAGGAATGGATGGCGGCACCGGTAATAAATCCAGATCCTGATTCCGAGCAAAGAGTGTTCCTTCCACTTTCAGCATCTTCCGGAATCGGAAGTGAAATAATTGTATTAGATTCACTTTATCAAATCCTGAGTTCTTATTCTTTTGATCTGCATATCTCGTCCAATCTAATGCTGAAAGAGCAAAAATTTTATTTCATTTCAAGTGACTGGAAGCTGGTTAAGATCGATATAAACAGCGAAGAAATTGAAATAACTGATTTAAATATAGTTGATCCTCTACTTGTAATTCATTCTGCATTACTGTCAGATATCGACGGGGATGAAACAGACGAGATCATTGCTGTAACTGACAATGTTTCTGTTTACTGTTTTGAGCAGAATGGTGAAATTATGAGTGGCTTTCCTGCAGAATTAGAACTAAATGCTGTTTCTATTCCTTCTATTGCGGATGTAGATAACAACGGGTTTCTTGACATTCTGATAGGCGGTGAAAACACATTTGCTGTGGTGAATAAGAATGGAGATGTTTTTCAACCGCAGGAAGTAATTTCTGATCCTGGTTCCACTTTTTCTGCTGCCGGCGTTATTGCTTTTGATATCGATAATGACGATGATCTGGAGATACTGGGAAATATGTCGCGCAATAGACTTTGCGTATGGGAAAACCTGAACAATTCCAACTTTGAGTTAAACAGAAATTATCCAATTTCATTTGGTGAACGCAGCCTGAATTATCCACTCATATCAGACTCGGAAAACCAAGATATGTATATATACGTTCCAAGTAACAACGGTACGATCTTCCGTTCTGATCTTCCTTTTGCGGAATTTGATGATATTGAACAGGCTGTTTGGAAAACCGAATATGCCAATCTACAGAGAACCGCTTCTTATCTGGATACAATATCGTCATCATCTTCTCCAGCTAAAAAAGTATTCAACAAAGTTAATACATATTTCTATCCCAATCCGCTCAACAGGATATTTTCAAAGGGTATAGATTTTAATAATATTGTACCTGAATTCACTATAATTTTAAGGATCGAAACTTTTGTGGATACAGATGTAAAGATAAAAATATTTGACATTGCAGCTAACCTTATTTACACAAACACGGTGCATTGCGAAGCAGATTTTTCTAATAATGTATATGTGGATGCAAAAAAACTATCTTCGGGTGTTTACTTTGCAGTGCTAAAGGCAAAAGGGAAGGTGCTGAAACTTAAATTTGCTATAGAAAAATAATTCCCTAAACCTTTAAATTTGGAGGATAAATGAAAAAAGTAGTACTAATGATATTGATAACGGTTCTTGCTGTTTTGCTGATGGCAGAAACAAGTGGTGAATACGGATTTCAGATGCTGAAAATAAGTGCGGGAGCAGCCCTCTCTGCTCAGGGTGGAACAGGAGCTTTCTTTTCTAATGATGCTTTCGGATTTATTCAAAATCCTGCTGCCGGACTCCTGAAAAGAAAAAGAGTAATTTCCCTTTCTCAGAATTACTGGATATTCGATACTTCCATAAACAGCGGTGCTTATGCTTATTCGAACGGGAAAAGATCTTTTGGTTTTGGTTACCGCTATTTGGATTATGGTAAGATCGATGAACGTCCCGACACTGGCGGGTTAATCGGAGAATTCCATCCTATGGATATGGTGATTTCCACAAATTTCGGTTACCGCTTAACACCCGACCATTACGCAGGAGTTAACGTTAATCTTCTATATGAAAAGATCGATACTTCTTCCAGTTTTGGATTCACATTAGACCTGGGTTATACTTATCTTACACCCATAAAAGATATGTTTATCTCAGCAGCTTTGAAACATCTTGGAAAAACATCCGCAATGGATAAAGACGCTATTGACCTACCTATCACGGGTGAACTCTCTGTGGTTAAAAATTTCCTATTGATCAGTAAAAATTTTTCTGCCGAACTTAAAGCAGTAAAACATATCGATGATGACGAATTTAAAGCTGTCTGGGGTATTAAAGCTGAAATTAATCGTACTTTCAATTTAAAATTTGGATATAAATTCAACTATGATTCGGAAGATATTTCGGCTGGTTTCGGCATCAACCTGAAAAAGATCTCTATCGATTATGCCTATATTCCCTTCGATTATGAGATCGATGATGTTCATATTATGGGGCTTACTTATAGATTCTAATGGGAAGGTTTTATGAAATTCTGGTGGCGCGTAATTATTTTGCTGACAATGCCTTTTTGCCTGACAGCATTGGATTATGTTCCTAACCAGATCATTTTTAAAACTTCTATTCCCCGACAAATTATAGAAAAAACAACAGGTCTGGAAGAATTCGATTCCTTCCTGTCTGAAAAAAATATTAATAATATTAAGCCTGTACTGAAAAAATCTCAGAATCGTTATTATGTTGCCTCTTTCGATAGTGATATAAATTGGGATGAATTAGCAAGCTTGCAGTTTGAAGGCATCCAATATATCCAGCCAAACTATCTAAATTCTTTTTATGTAGAACCCAGCGACCCTGAATATAATAACCAGCAGGTAAATTTTGAGAATTGCAATATTCCGCAAGCCTGGAATTATACCACTGGCAACGGAGAAATAATTGTCGGGATTGTGGATTCAGGCATTCATTTTGATCACCCTGACCTACAGAATAATATTTATATTAATGCCAACGAAATTCCAGATGATGGAATTGATAATGACGGCAACGGGTACATCGATGACTGGCGTGGTTGGGATTTCGTGGATGCTCCGGAATTATATACTTTGGCACTTGGTGATTATACTGTACAGGATAATGACCCCAGCGATGATTTGAACCACGGTACTCATATTGCAGGAATTATTGGTGCCGATGCCAATAACCAGGAAGGAATTTGCGGTATCTGTTGGAATGTGAAACTTCTTAACATCCGCTCCGGGTTCAAAACGGTGGATGGTGGTTATTTGCAGGATGATGATGCGGCAGCCGGAATTATTTATGCTGCCGACATGGGGACTGATGTAATCAGCCTGAGCTGGGGAGATCTCAATTTCTCACAGATCATTGCCGATGCTTGTTATTATGCCTATGAGCAAGGTTGCACTATTGTGGCAGCCGCTGGAAATGAAGGTAGCACAAGTGCTCATCTTCTTACTTATCCTGCCAGGCTTTCCACCACGCTCTCTGTGGGAGCCGTGGATAGCAACAAACAACTCACTTCTTTTTCGAGTTATGGTCCTGAGCTGGATTTGGTTGCACCGGGGCAATTCATTCTGAGCACTTACGATGTAACTCCCGATAACCTTTACCAGGAACAATCTGGTACTTCGATGTCGGCACCGTTTGTGGCTGCCGGAATTGCCTTGCTGCTTTCAGTTGAACCGGGACTGAATTACGAAGAGATCCGGGGAAGATTGATCTCATCTGCTTTAGACCTTGGTGATCCCGGATTTGATAATGTTTATGGAAATGGCCTACTGAATGTGCAGGAACTTCTTACTAACCTGAACTATCCTACTATAGTGATCAGTTATCCACTCGATAACGCCGGGTTGAACGGTGACTTCGATATATTTGGAACGGTGCAGTCACCATATTTCTGGCGGTATTCGGTACAATACGCTTCTGTCGCCATGCCTACACCTCTTGATTGGGAAGATGTTAACCCAGATATTTCATATTACGATTATGAAGTTGAAAATGATCTTATTGCATCCTTCCGGATTAGCGATTATTTTCCTGATGGTGTTTACAAAATAAAAGTGGAAATATTTACTACCACAAATGAAAGTTACAACTATCTGCGTACTGTAAATATTGATCAGTCACCACCTGTATTCCATGAACAATATGCCGCCATTATGAAAAGATATAACGAAGAAATTTCGGAGTATTACCTGCAGGCTGTCTTCGATGAAAATGTGTTTTTATCTTACCGGGAAGCAGGTTCAGGTGCTTATCTTCCTGTCAGTAATTATGCCGATTCTATCCAGATTTTTAACCCCCTGATCTTTGCAGGAACAAATCTCCTGGATATAAAAGCTGTGAATGTATCTGGGCTGGGAACTGAGGTTTTTAACGCCTATCAATACGATCCTGAAATTGAATACGTCGACCTGAATTCTTTCACTCAAACCGAACTGGGAAATGAACTGGTTGCAATACGCAAAATGTATGACTTCGATGGTAATGATAAAAGCGAATTTGTTGCCCTGGAAATTGTGGATGATGTGCAAACACTGAAAATATTCGAACTGGACTATGATGAACTTATCACCAAACATGCTTTCCCTATTACTTTCTGGCCGCACGATATTGGGAATACTAACGAGCAAGGAATCGAAGTTCTGGGTCTTCTTGTTGATAAACCTATAATTTATGAAGCAACGTCAGGCTTATATCCAGATTTTGTTATCTATCCTGCTGAAGACGCATTCGGAGGAAATTTTGCTGATATTGACGGAGACGGAACAGATGAGCTTGCACTTATCAGAAATGTGGAGATCAATAATTCTTCTCATCGGGCTCTGGTTCTTTATAGCCGCTCTGGAAATGAATTTGCAGCTATTCATACAATTATAAACGAAACTGCAACTTTTATCAGGAATGAATTTGTGAACAAAGTCGCTTGCGGGAACCTGGATGGTGACTCCTATCCTGATCTATTAACAGCCGATAAAGACGGTGATGTAATGATCTTTGAAAACACAGGTTCAGGATTTGAAATGACCTGGAATATTCGTTTGCCGGTAGCAGATACTTATTATCTGGCTGTGGGAGATTTCACGGGTGATGGCAGTAACGAATTCTGTGTGGGTGGATTTATCTATAACGCTACTGATCCAAATAAAACATTTTCTTATTTTGGTTTTTTCAAGAACAATGGGATGAACAATCAATATGATTCTGTCGGATATGTTAGCTTTACACAGGTAGAAACAAAGAATTCCATTGCTACTGCAGACCTGGATGGTAACGGAGATGAAGAGATTATTCTTTCAGTTCCGCCTAATACTTATATCATCGACCATATTGGCGGTGAGTTTATTCCTGTCTGGAAGGGGGAATCTGCAAAGACCAATCAGCATGTTATCACTGCCTATTCCGGAACAGTAAATGAGGAAACTTTTATAATTGTGAATTCTCTGCAAAATGGAGCAATTGGAAGTTCACTTATAAAAGTTGCTGAGGAATTTACCGGACCGCCCGCCCCTTGTGGATTTTATGTCATTCCACAGGATTCAACTACTGTCCTTCTGGGCTGGGAAATGGATTCATCCTTCGAATACAATGTTTACCGTCAGGAAGAAGGAGTACCTGTTTTAATAGAGAACACACAGAATAACTTCTACCTGGATTCCGAGCTTACTCCCGGAGATACACTCTATTACAGAATTACGGCTGAAGACACATCGTATTCCCCGCCGGAAAGCCTTCCAACATCTTGGAAGAGTGCTGTTCCTTATTTTAAGCCGGAATTACAATATGCTAAGATGATCTCTTCTTATACATTAGAAGTAAAATTTGACCGGCAGCTTGCTTCCGCCGCAACGCATATTTCCAACTACAATGTTACACCCACAAACGTAAACCCTATCTCTGTTAATATGCTCGAACAAAACTCATGTCTTATCCTGCGTTTCCGTGAATCTTTTGAAGATATTGGGGAAGATTATATTCTGTATTATGAAAATTTAAGTGGTATAACCGGAGTTGCTGTAGCCGGGAACCAATCCTTCCTATACCAGCCGGACACAATATCCCCGGAAATTGTGGATGTGAAAAATGAAAACATGCAGACGGTTAATATCTATTTTTCCGAACCTGTTAAAGCGCAAATGGTAGAAGATATTTCAAATTATACTCTGGTTTTTCCCGCTGTAGACAAAGACAATGAAATTGAAACTTTGGAATATAAAGAAGGATATCCCGATTCATTTTATGTTTCTCTCCAAATGAAAAAAAACCTGGAGTATACTAACCAGTCTTATTTCTTGAAAATAGACAATGTAGAAGACCAGGCGGGAAATAGAATCTCGGTTAGTGGAAACAAATGTCATTTCAGCTTGACAGGTATGCTTGGTTTAAAGAATTTAAAACACTTGCGGGTTTACCCGAATCCGCTTGATAAAAGCGAAAGTGAGTTTGATGTTGTGAACTTTATAAATCTCCCCATGGAGATTTCGGGTAAGCTCCGGATCTTTAATTTAAGTGGAGAATTGGTCTTTGAAAAGAAGGTCGGTCCCTATAATAATCCCATTGATTTTATTAGCTGGGAATGCAAAAATAACAGTGGCAAAGAAGTTTCATCGGGAATATATCTCTACATCCTGCAAATGGGGAACAATGTAAAAAGGGGTAAGATTATTCTCATAAATTAGAGAGATGAATTAAGGAGACTGAAATGATCTCATTAGATTGGAAAGAAAGATTAAAAAAAGATACGATCGATTTTGCAGAAAGAAAACTTCCTGCTAACGATTTTGATATCGATATCATTTATAATGCCTATCCTCAGCGCATCGACAATAAGATTCCGCATGCTGTGATAACTCTGGTGGGAAAAACGCTGGGCGCAATTATCTACAAGGAAGCGGATAAATATTTTGCATTTTATGATTACCTGTTGAAGGAAAAGGGTGAGAATGGCAAGATGATCTTTGCTTATGTGATGGCTCGTGCTATCAGAAAGAATCCGGATAATTTCTTAGTATATATAGAAAATATTTTGCTTACTACAGAAGATCAGAAATTCTGTAACCTGCTTCTGGATAAAGCTATCTTTCCTATGATAAAAAAAAATCCCGTAAAACATCTGGATTTGCTGACGAATTGGATAAAAAAAGATAACGAGCATCTTACTTTGAGCCTTCAGAAAATGATAATAAAGCTCATCGGTTTTCAGCCAAAGCTGATTAAACCCATCTTTCAAAAGCTGGAAACTTCTTGGCTTTATGCCACACCAAATATGATAAAACTGAATATGAACTTCCTAAAAGCGATCTACAAGGTTAAGCCCAGATTTTATAATTCGATATTTGAAAATTACAAAACCACCCGCAACCCGGTTTTTGCCGAAATTCTTTGCGGAGCGATCTGTGGTTACAATAAACTGTTAAAAGAGACTGTGGATAACTGGGCAATGAGCGGTAACATCAAGCTGAAGAAGATCGGGATACGCGGGCAGAAAATTCTCAAAAAGAAAGGCAAAAATTAATGGCGAATTATATCACTAGAGAAGGTATGCAGCGTCTTCATAAACGCTTGAATGATCTTATTAAGGAACGCCCTAATATAATTAAACAGGTTGTTACTGCTCGTGAAATGGGTGACTTGAGCGAGAATGCAGAATATAAAGCCGCACGGGAAAGACAGCGCAACCTAGAAAATGAATATAATTATATCAAGCGCCGGGTGGAAAAACTGCATGTTATCGATTCCAATAAAATACCCAAGGATGCCGTGCGCTTTGGTGCCAGAGTAACAATAAAAGAATTTTCTAACGAAAAGATATTGAAAATTCATCTGGTTGGTGTGGACGAGATATTTGAAACAGAAAATGAATATGAAAGAAAATCTATCGCTTCCCCCATGGGTAAACCGATGATCGGCAAGAAAGTGGGAAACCGCTTCCTGGTAAAAGCCCCCATTGGTATACGTGAATTTGAAATATTGGCAATAGAATAAGGAGACAGGAATGAAGAAAACTGAAGAGTTGAGTAAAAAATTAAGTTATCAAAGAAAAAACTTCTGGAGGGAAGCTTCTGCGAATGAAAGAAGCGTTGCTTTTAAATTTGCCAAAGGCTACAAGGCTTTTCTGGACCAGTGTAAAACAGAACGTGAAGCTATCAAATTTTATGCGGATATCCTGAAAAAGAAAGGGTTTGCTGAAATTGATAAAGCAGGAAAATCAGCTAAAGTTTACCGATTGGCGCGAAAGAAAAATGCAGCCATTGCTGTTCTTGGTAAAAAACCTGTGAGCGAAGGTGTGAACATTATTGTTTCTCATATCGATGCACCCCGGGTAGATCTGAAACAAAATCCTCTTTATGAAGATGGAGACACCAAGCTGGGTATGATGCGAACCCATTATTACGGCGGCATAAAAAAATATCAATGGATGTCTACACCACTTGCACTTCACGGAGTATTTGTAAAAGAAAATGGGGAGGTTTTAAAAGTCTCCATTGGCGAAGATGAGAACGACCCTGTATTTGTAATGCCCGACCTGCTGCCGCATCTTGCCAGAAAAGAGCAATATGCCAAGAAGATCGGAGACGCAGTAAGTGCTGGAAAAATGAACCTGATACTTAATTCCATTCCCTATTTGAAAGATAAAGATGCAAAAGAAGCTGTTAAGTTAAACGCACTTGTTCTTCTTAACGAAAAATATAATATCGTCGAAGAGAATTTCCTGAGCGCCGAACTGGAACTTGTTCCCGCCGGAAAAGCCCGGGATGCCGGTATTGATAAAAGCCTGGTTCTGGGTTATGGACAGGATGACAGGGTCTGCGCTTATACTTCTGCAGAAGCTATATTTGTTGCCAAACCCGATAAAGCCGCAGTGGTATTTCTGGCAGATAAAGAAGAGATCGGAAGTGAGGGTAATACCGGTGCCAGGTCAATATTTATCATCGATTTTATTGCTGATCTACTGAAGCATAATGGAGAATCCTGCGACAGTGCAACACTAAGAAAAACTCTGCTTAAAAGCCAGGTACTCTCTGCCGACGTAAATGCCGGTATCAATCCCAATTTTCCAAGTGTTCATGAGAAGGATAATGCCGTTCATATTGGTTTTGGCGTTAGTGTAACCAAATTCACCGGTAGTGGCGGGAAAAGCGGTTCCAACGATGCCAATGCCGAATTCAATGCCAAAATTACAAGTATTTTCAATAAGGAAAAGGTGAACTGGCAGATCGGTGCTTTGGGCAAAGTGGATGAAGGCGGCGGAGGAACTATTGCCAAATTCATGGCGGAATACGGAGCGGAAGTTATTGATTGCGGACCCGGCGTTTTGGGAATGCATTCACTTTATGAACTTACCAGTAAAGCTGATATTTATTCCTGCTACAAAGCTTACAAAGCTTTCTTTGAAAAAGCATAAAAGGGGTTGTTGTGAAAAAGATATTAATCGCCATTATTGTAATTCTAACACTATTTGGATGCAGTGAAAATAAACTTACCCGGCAAATGCCTATAGAACGCAAAATGGAAATAGGAAACGAATATATGGAACTTGGAAAACATCATAAAGCAATTCCCTACTTCGCTGATGTGGTTTTTGAAAGGAATTCAAAGTATACTGCCGAAGCACAAATGAAACTGGGTGACTGTTATTTTTTCCAGAATAAATTCATGGAAGCAAGGTTCGAATATGAAGAACTCATCCGTTTATTTCATGATTACAAAGATATAAATATGGCTTATTTCCAGATCGGTGTGTGTTTCTATAATGAATCGCTTCCTGCTCATTACACCCAGGAAGAAACCGAAAAAGCTATTACTGCTTTTGAGACTTTTATCGAGAAATTTCCTTTCGATGAAATGAAAAAAGATGCCATTGATTATATCCAGAAGTGCCGCTATAAATTACTGGAAAAGAAATATTACAATGGTTATGCTTACTACAAAATGTTCGATTACAGCGCAGCCTTGATGTATTTTGATGAGATCGTTGAACTGAGCAATATAGATGAACTGGACAAAATGTCGCTTTATTATTCTGCTAAAATATATATCACGCGCAAAGATAAAGAAAATGCAGTCTCTACGGCTGGCAGACTTACCGAGCGCTATCCCGGCTCAGAAGAAACAGAAAAGATCAACCGTCTACTGCAGAAATTGAAATAAATGAAAATAGGTCTTTTAGGCGGGTCTTTCGACCCGCTTCATGTTGGTCATATAGCTTTGGCGCAAACGGCAACTCAAGCCCTGGAATTGGACAAAGTACTTTTCCTGCCTACAGGAAATCACCCTCTTAAACAAAACATGAACATCCTTCCTGCTGAGAAACGCTTTCAGCTTGTACAAAAAGCTGTTACATCTTATCCTAGTTTTGAAGCCTCAAAATTAGATATGGAAGACACCGATCTTAGTTATTCCGCCGAACTTATCAAACGCTTGCGCAAGATCTATCCGGAAGATGAACTTTATTTTCTCACCGGAGATGACATCATCACCGAATTGCCTCAATGGCATAACTGGGAATGGTTGCTGCAAAATGTGCAGTTCGTTGTAGCAAAGCGACCCGATACCAACCGGGAAAAATGGCAGGATCTGGATTACCTGGAATATTTTTTATTCATAGATATGAGACCACAGGATGTTTCTTCTACCGAAATAAGACAGAAAATTAAGGACAATAAGGGCATTTCCGGATTAGTTCCTAAAATCATTGAAGAAGAGATTGTATCTCTTTATTCAATGTAAAAAATAGAAATTACTACTTCGCTTTGTTGAGTGTTTCTTATAAACACAATTAAAAAAAATTGACAGAAAGTTTGTTTAAACAATTTTCCTAAATAGGTTGGAATATATGAACTTTTCAATAAAGTTAGTTAGTATTGTAAGGTTAAAATGAAGAAATGGATTATTATTTGTTTTTTGATTATTGCTATAGCTGTATCTGCTGAAGATTTTCATGATACCGTATTTATTCAATTTTATCAAGCTCTCGATTCACTGAAGCATATAAAAAATGAAATTGCTCCAGCTACTTTTGAATTTGATAATAAAACCTACAATGGTTACGAGATAATATATGAAACAAAATGGTCGCTTCTCGATAAAGATGCGGATCCGATGGGAATGTTTTATCCTTTTGAAGATAATTATTGGTACAATGCCGGTTGGAGGGCAGACATCAGGTTCTGTGCCGATGGACCCGGTTCAACACTTTATTTGATCAGAAACAGCGAATTTTTCTGTATCATGCGCTGGGAGTTTGTATCTTACATCGATGATAATGGCGAATTTGTCACGGGTGATGAACTTTCTGGCAAAATAAAATGCGCTACTGAGACTATTAAAAAGGAAGAATAAAAAAGGGAGGATAAAATGAGCCAAAGTATTCCATTAGTCTGGTATATCGCAATGGGAGTAGCTTTCGGACTACTTCTTGGTTATGCGATTGGAATGGTCATCGGTGTTTCACAAGGCAAACAACAGCTTATAAAGAGAATCAAGTTTCTGGTCTCACGAAAAAAAATAGACTTTGATATTGATAAACTTCTTCGAGGTTAGTTTATTGAAAATCTAAAAAGATATATAAAGGAAGTGAAAAATGAAAAAACAAGCAAAATGGATTTTATTTATTGTAATAGTTTTAATATCAGCTCAGGTATTAATTGCACAAACAAATGTTTCTGGAGAAGTTGCGGGAATATGGGAACTTGCCAACAGTCCATATATTGTTGTGGGAGATATTTCGATCGTTGGTGATTCCTTACTTGTGATAGAAGCAGGTGTGGAAGTGAAATTCGATGGTTTTTACCAATTCACTGTCTATGGTGTTTTATCTGCTATCGGAACCGAATCCGAACCGATCCTTTTTACATCCAACGCATCTACACCTAATCCCGGTGATTGGTACAATATTGAACTTTCCGACTCATGTATAATTCAGTATAGCATAATTGAATATGCCGGACAGCCGGAACCATCTACAAACAAATTCGCCATCCGGCTTAACGGAGATTGTGAAATTTTGAATAATGTCATAAGACACAACAATGTTTCCGGTATTGGTGCAATTTACGAAAGTTCTATTATCGGGCGTAATCTGATCTATGATAATTCTACAGACTTCTTTGTTGGTGCCGGTATTTATTCCCAATGGTCATCTGCAAAGATTGAAAACAACACAATAGCAGATAATAACTTTGGTGGAATGTTGCATCAGGCAAATAGTGATAGTTTAACAGTGATAAATAATATTGTCGTAAACAACAGCGGTGTTGGTTTTCAATATGATCAAATTACTGGAAGTCCCTTCCCAATTGCAGACTACAATGACGTGTGGGGAAATACTCCAAATTATCAGAATCTTTCACCCGGAGCACACAGCATCTCGGAAGACCCGCTCTTCGTCGGAACAGGTGATTATCATCTAACTGCAGATTCTCCCTGTATTGATGCAGGGGATCCGGCTTTTCCGCTCGATCCCGATGGAACAATAGCAGATATGGGAGCATTTTATTATGACCAAACTGGAATTAATGATAACATAATAATTTCAAACGATATACATCTTTATCAAAATTTTCCTAATCCTTTTAATCCCTCAACAATAATAAGCTTCACTGCAGAGGGTGCTAAGAACGCAGAGCTTGTGATCTATAATCTCAAAGGTCAGAAAATAAGATTTTTTACCAATTACCAATTAACCAGTTCACCGATTAACCAAATCGTCTGGAACGGCACCGATGAAAATGATCAAGCTGTAAGTTCGGGAGTTTATTTTTATAAATTGAATATCGATGGGAAAACAAAAGCAATGAGGAAATGCTTATTACTGAAATAATACAGGAGTTCAGAAGAGCGAAACGAAACTGTGCTTCTGGATGAAATCCAGCCTATGTTCATCCTTGAGCTAATTATTATCAAGTGGTTTCTGCCACCACGATAACACCGGTTCCGGTTTTGTTCTTCATATTCAGGTCGCACAGCATAAACAGCGCGGAAATCGGATAGAACAACAAATAATAAAACGGCAATAACAGGAAAAACAGTTTGCTTATTTCCAACAGTCTCATGGGGCATTTCATAGTTAGCAGCCAGGCAATGTGTCCCCATTTACCATAAGAATATTTAAATGATTTAATTCTAAAACCAGCTTTTTCCAATTTGGAGATGATCTCATTTTTCGAATATCCCAGGCGTACATGTTCTTCCGTGAATTCAGCAGATCCATCAAAAGTGCTGGGTGAGGAAATAATCAGTTTGCCACCTTCAGTCAGAACCTGGTGGAAATTCCGTAAAACCTGCTCATCATTTTCGATGTGTTCCAGAATGTCGATGGCAAGTATCAGGCTGAACTTATCTTTTGGAACATAAGCTGTTAAATCTGCCTGCTGAGCTGTGAAATCCGTCCAACCGTGTTTGGCTGCATATCGGGCAAAAGAATTCATGTAATCCGTTTTCAGGTCGACTGCATGCACTTTGGCTTTTTTAAAATGTTTTAAGATAAAATAGGAATATTGTCCAAATCCGGCACCTGCATCGTAAAAACGGATCGGTTTATCTTTGGGAAAAAACTTTTTTATCTCTTTCTTTACATACCACTGGCGTAGCAGTAGCATATCCAGAAGCAGATAGAACAATTTCCTGATAAAAGGAAATTTATCTATCAATCCGGCAAATTTATCTTTAATTTTATCGTATTGCATAATTTAACCTATCATATTCCTGCAAGCCCACAAGCCGCCTTTGATATTTATGTCTTCATCCTCTATAATATAAATAGGAAGCAATTTAAGAATGTTCTTTCTATCAATACTTTTTTGCAGCTCTTTTACAAAGCCGCTCTGTTTGATGAATTCTGCATTTTTGAGCGTTGTAGTTCCGCAAAGATAAATTCCATTGAATGGTCGGAAAAACAAAGCTATCGCTTGGGTAAGCTTTCCTGCACACCTGTAAAAAATATTGAGTGCTTCCCCGCAGATTTCATCTTTCAGTGCTTTATCTGCGATCTGTTCCGCAGACAATTTTCCCTGTTTCATTTTTGGATAGAATAACTCTATCAATCCCTGATATGTTAATTCCAATCCGCTTCCGGAAACGAAATCTTCCCAGCTTGGTAAATTAAAAAGCTTCATTTTATTCTTCATCCATTTTATCAATTCTTCATGTTTCTCGTCTAATGGTGAAACCGTAATATGTTGAACTTCCGAAGGAATAACCTCATAATATTTCTCACCGGATTTTGTTTTTCCCTTTATCACGCCAGTAGTTCCAAAGCCTGTTCCGGGAGCCAGCAGAACCGATCTTGAATGACATGACTCTGTTTGAGCTTTTATATGAGGTTCATACAATTTTGTTAATTTATATCCGTTTTCTTCCAAAGATAAAAAACCATAACCGGCAAGTTCCATATCATTGACCATTAATGTTCTGTCTTGCGGAAGTCCGCACTCATACAGATCTTGAAGAGTTATTTTTGAACTGTTCTGCCAACGGGTAAGGGTCACTTCGTTCTTGTTCAGCACGATCCCTGCAAAACCGATGGTGCATCTATCGGGAAGTTGTTTTTGTTTGTTAATTGAATTCCGGATAAATTCCTGCAGTTTCTGTTTTGAATCTATCTTCGCCTTAAGTATTTCAGAAGTTTCTACCCGTTTTCCATTTTGAGTAATTTCAAACTGCAGTCGAGTATTAGTACCACCCACATCGATGGAAATATTCATTTTATTTATTTTTTTCATAACTTTTAATCTTTGAGCAGTTTCATTACATCAATTTCGTATAATATTTTGGTACTGCCACGTTCTTCCTTCTCCTCTTCTTGCTTACTTCTTTTTCGCTCTCACCCAAAGATATCCGGGCTCATCTGGAAGAAGGTCAAGAAGCAAGTCATCAAAGAAATGACTGTAATGATATCCTTTTGGACCTTGTGGTCTTATTCGATAGTTAATAATATCGAAATATTGAAGTAATTCTTCTTGTATTATTTCTTCAGTTAAGGTTTGAGGTTCACTTGCAGATTTTGGTTCATTCAAATTAAATGATCCTATTAATTCCCCACCAAGTTTAATTATCCTGACAATTTCCCTGCATGTGATATCAAAATTTGAAACATGGTCTATAGCATTTAAAGTGAAAAGTATATCTACATAATCGGATGGTAATGGAATTGATTTCTCTGTATTTTTAATGTATTCGGTATTGTGCTTGGAAATTCCAAACTTTTCATATTTATCCACAAGGACATCTATCCCAATCTTCTTTGAAGCTGATTTTGCCCAACATAAACTTCCCCGAGGACCACAGCCAAAATCAGCAACTATTTTTCCATCCAGGAAAGATGTGTCTTTTTCTCCTGCCATTGCCAGGAATATCTTTTCATAATTAGTATTTGAAAGTTTATGGTTTTCCTGTTCCCATTTTTCCTTCCAGAAATTTAGTTCCGCATAGTTCTTCAGATGTGTCTTCGCAAATAATTGAATAAAGGGCAATAGCAAAGATTTTAGTGATCTTGGTAATCTTTTAAGATTCATCTATTTTTTCAGTTCCGTTATTTTGAGTATTACAAACTATAATACAAATTCATTTCGTAAGGATGCGGTCTGTTCCGCACAGCAACCACTTCCTTCATTTTCTCTATTATCCAGGTATCTATTAGCTCCTTGTTAAATACATCTCCCGCAAGAAGATACTCATGGTCTTCTTTCAACGCTTGCAAAGCTTCTTCAAGCGAAGTTGGAATAGAGTGCAGCTTTGCCTGCTTTTCTTCTGTCCATTTGAATACATTATCATCAAACGGACCGTAGCCATTTTCGGGAGTTGGCATGATCTTGTTTTTTATTCCATCCAAGCCAGCCATAAGCAGAGCACTCATCGCCAGGTAGTAGTTACAGGTTCCGTCACCGGTACGAAATTCGATGCGCTTCATTTCTTTGCTGGTGGCATATTTGGGAATACGAATGGCTGCACTGCGGTTAGCCAGTCCAAAGAATAATTTAACCGGAGCTTCAAAACCAGGTAGCAGCCGTTTGAACGAGTTTGTACTGGGATTTGTGAAAGCTGTAAGTGAGCGTCCGTGTTTTAATATTCCACCAATAAAATAGAGTGCTTTATCACTTAAGTCCGCATAATTTCCCTTTTTATAAAAAAGATTCTCTCCATTTTTTTTTAATTGAATATGGAAGTGCATTCCGTTTCCAGCTTCATCATAAATTGGCTTCGGCATAAATGTGGCAGTGAGTTCATTTTCGAGGGCACAATTATGAATGACATCTTTGATATACATCATTTTATCCGTAATTTCGTTAAATTCGATCAATTCGGTTTCAATTTCCTGCTGTCCGGAAAGCCCCACTTCATGATGGTGATAGCGTACCGGACAGCCGATCTCTTCGATCATTTGAACCATCTCTTCACGAATATCGGCATACTTATCGAATGGAACATCGATATGATAACCTTTGCGGTTAGCCACAGCAGTCCCATCTATATCTTCATAACTGCCCGGCAGGTCATCTTTATTTTCGGCAGAAGTAAATTTGTATCCTGCACTGAATTTACCATTATTTATTTCTGCTTCATTAAACAGATAGAATTCAAATTCGGGGATCCAATAAGATTCATCGGCAATTCCCGTCTTCTTCATGAATTCCTGGGCACGTTTAGCCAGGCTGCGCGGGTCTTTTTTAACTCCCTTCCTGGTATCGGCATCACAAATGTAAGAAAGCATTCGTAAAGTGGGATGGTATGTGAACGGGTCAACAATAGCTGTGGAAATATCCGGTAAAAGAATCATATCGCCAGCTTCCACAGATTTCATGCCGGGAATGCTGGAACCATCAAAGGGAATACCGTTTTTAATTACATATTCCAATTTCCTTACCGGGAAAGAGATGTGATACCAGTTTCCTATCAGGTCGGAATATTTTAGATCGACTGTTTTGATCTGATTTTCTTCAATGATCTTTTTTACTTTTTCTAAGCTCATATTTATCTCCAATTATTGCTTTCTAAATCACTCGTTCCAAAAGCCCTCTTTGGGAACGCTCCTTCATTACCAATCGGGGATTGGTAACGAGAGAGCAATTTGTTTTTTTTACAATGTTATTCCTGTTAATAGTCCCAGGAAAAAATTTAGTGGCGGCATGATGATAGCGCCGATTATATTCAATCTGAATACAAACGAAACAGCCAGGATTATCATTAGGATCTGTGCACCCTGTCGTTCTTTTGCTGTGTACTTGTAATATGCTTCATCGGAGAGAAAGCCGCCCAGAATTTTCGAGCCGTCCATAGGCGGTATGGGAATCAGGTTGAACAATCCCAGAGCCAGGTTTATCAGGATGGCGTAAAGCAGCATTCCCAGCCAGAACTGTGTAAAATCACTGGCATAATACATAATTTCCGGATCAAACTTCTTGATAAGATTGAAAACCACCGATAGCAGTATGGCAAGTGTGAAATTAGCAGCCGGGCCTGCTGCTGCTGTAAAAGCCGTATCACGCTTATAATTTTGGAAATTATGGGGATTTATGGGAATGGGCTTTGCCCAGCCAATACGAGCGATGAACAACATGATCAGTCCGATGGGATCGATATGAGATATCGGGTTAAGGGTTAGCCTACCTGCTCGTTTTGCTGTATCGTCCCCCAGAATATAAGCTACATACCCGTGACTAAATTCGTGCACAGTGAGCGAAATCAGAAGTATCGGTAACCGGATTATCAATTGAACAATAAAATTCATTTTTCATTCTCTCTTTGGTTTTTGTTACTTATCATAAAACTAATTATTTAAGTGAATCCTCAAGTTTTTTACTAGCCTTAAATACTGGCTCTTTCCTAATTGGTACATTCATTTTATCCTTAGCAGAACGGGTTATATTTACATCGAAAGTTGTAATAGGTGCCTCAAATTTTCCAAACCCCCTTAATAAAACTTTATCTCCTTTTACTAATGTTTCTTTAATACTTTCAAGAATTGTTATTAATATTTTTTTTGCTATTTCCTTGGTCATTCCTGTTTCATTAACAATTGCATTTATTAAGTACCGTTCTTTATGTTCTATCTCTTTAGTAACTTTCAAAAAGCGCCTTTTTCCTACTTTTATAATGCATTCATCTGATATTTCGTAAAAAACATCCTTTATCTTTTTCCCACCAATGCTTACAGCATTCTGTTTAATCATTCTACGAGCTTCACTTCCTGATGAACAGCTACCGCTTTCAAATAGTATTTCAGTTAGCTTAAAAGTTACATTTTGAATTTTAAACTCAGGTATCTCATCGGGTATTTCTTTCTTGGCAAAGATTTTATTGAATTCCTGCTCCGCTTCCAGAGCAGCATTCTCCCCGTGATAAAGAGAGACTATTTCTCGTGCCAGTTGTTGTTTAATAACTTTAGGATTTACTTCATTGTTCTTTAGTTGATCTGCTATTTTCTCAATTTCTTGCGATGTTGCCTTTGTTGCATAATTGAAATAGTTGATGATCAATTCATCCGGAATGGACATGGTTTTTCCATATTTATCTTTAGGTGTATCGAAAATGGCAATGTAATTATTCAAAGACTTGCTCATTTTCTCTTTGCCGTCGGTTCCCATCAAGATAGGTGAGAGGACTGCAACCTGTTCGGGCTGGTCGAAAAACCTTTGCATATCCCTTCCTGCCAGGATATTGAATTTCTGTTCGGTGGCGCCCAGTTCTACATCTGCATTTATAGCCACAGAATCGTAACTCTGCAGGATGGGATACATCATTTCATGCATGCCCAGGGGAAGACCTTTTTCATACCTGCTTCTGAAAGTTTCGTGAGCCATGAATTGCGCTAAAGTGAATTTTCCCATTAATTTCAATACATCGATCATGGTCATGCTGCCAAACCATTCGGTTTGCCAGCGCACTTCGGTTTTATTTTTATCCAGCACCATGTAAAGCTGATCCATATATTTTGCGGCATTACTCTTAACCTGCTCAGCGGTAAGATGTGGCCGGGTTTCATCTTTTCCTGATGGGTCACCTATCTGGGCAGTAAAATCCCCGATAATGATCACGCCGGTATGTCCCAGATCCTGGAAATCACGCATTTTGCGGATCGGTACAAGATGCCCTATATGAACATCGTATCCGGTGGGATCGATGCCGTATTTTATCCTGAGTGGTTTTCCTGTTTTGGCTACTTTTTCAAACTTCTTAATTAATTCTTCTTCGGTGATTATTTCTTCTACACCTTTCCGAATTAATTTCATTTCTTTTTCAAATTTCATACTTTCCTCATACACTTCTCAAATCAAGTATTCCAATAGCTTTGGCAGCTCTTTTCATGTCAACCAAAAATAGAAAACCGGCTTTGTGGAGAACCTGCTTTTGCTCTGGAAAGATGTTTTCAGTAATCTTAAAAGGTTGGCTAATAGATAAAGAAATGTTGTTGTCTTAATTGTATATTGGAAAGGATGAGTATTTGATTAATTCCGGTATGTGCATATTATTAAACACCATCATCTTCAAATGCTCTATTTCAATAATAGCATACGCTTTACTTCTTCTTGTTTACCAGCCTTCAATTTGTAAAAGTAAATTCCCGATGCAACTGCTTTATTGTTACTGTCTTTACCGTTCCAGGTTACTATATGTGAACCGTTTTCAAAATTCTTATCTATTAACATAGTAACTTTCTGACCTTTTGCATTGTAAATTTCAAGAGTCACAAACGAGGACGTTTGTGTTACATCAAACGAGATTGTGGTGGTTGGATTAAATGGGTTAGGATAATTGTTAAGATTAAAGTTATTAGCTAATTGAATTATTGTATTTTCTCCCACACCTACTATTTCATTCATTGGAATTAGTACTTGCGTAAACTGTCCATCGAATACTTCAACTTGATATTCTATAACATCCCCGTAAAAAACACGCTCTGCATAAACATCGTAAATTCCGGCAGGAAGCTTGTATTCAAAATTACCAATGCTGTCTGAGAAAGTAAATTCTCCCGGCTGGTTATCGATTTTAAGAAGAACGTAATCCACCGGATCACCGGTTATTGGATTGTAGGTATAACCCTCGATACCACCAAAAGAAGGTGAATTATATTCATAAGGACCAATATCGATGATTGCAGTTCCATTATTATCTCCATCCCACACTCTATGATTGTAATCCATATCGAACGGATAATAATAACCCAGCGTATCGAAACCGGCATCTATTGCCAGGCTGCCTTCTATTAGATGAAAATCTCCATTTAAAATATCTTCAAAAAGTGTTTGTGCCTGCAAGGAATCCACCCAGATATTACCACCGCCATCAATCAATGGATATTCTAACTCAAAATCTATTATGCAATTGCGGAAAGTATCCGTACCATGAAGTACTGGAGACCAAAATAATTCTTCATTTTGTAATATTACACAGTTTGTATGCAAAGTATCATTATTATCACTAAAAGCTGTTTCATTATTAAAAAAAATATTTCCGAGATTATGAACATTGTATCCTGAAAGTGCGCAACTTGCTCCATTATAACCCGTTACTATGTTATTATAGAAATTTATATCAACACCTATAAATACGAGACCTTCGTCAATTCTATTATTAAATATTTTACCAACTGAATTAAAACCAGTATCTAAATCACACCCCTCAAAATAATTATCCGAAATCTCTACATAAGCATCATCTATATTAATACCATCATATCCACCAATAAACTGATTATTTTTGATGTAAATATAACTTTCATAATTACCAT
>JAUXIJ010000010.1 GCA_030621085.1 Candidatus Cloacimonadota bacterium
TTTGTAAGTTCCCGTGGACGTAGTGTTAAACGATGTTCCGCTTCGATACGGTTGCGAGTCTTTTAATAGGGGCACGCCGCCGTTAATCAACATGGAGCGAAGCGGAATGTTGATTAACATCTGTATACCACGCCGAACAATCTGTTGTACATAACTAACCTATAGTTACATTAAAATGTTGTACAATAACTTTTTCCAGTTGGCTGATATACCATTATTCCTCTTATTAAAACTTATCTCAAAGTTCCGTGATATTCAGTTGTTAATTGTTTTGCTTTCACTGCATCCGGAATATAATCAGGGAGTATCATTGGTGAAATTTTTGATTTATCGATTCCCAATTTTTTTACTTCTTTTTCATATTCATAGATATGATCTAAATTAAGTTTACCGATTTTTGCGCCTTTGGCATAATTAGCAGCAAATTTACCAGCTCTTCTTCCAAAAATTATTATATCAAGTTGTGAATTCCCCATTAATCTATTGCGACCGTGTACTCCGCCGGATGCTTCGCCTGCCACAAAAAGCCCGGGAATATTAGTTTCACATTGTGCATTTATCTCCACTCCACCATTCTGATAATGAAGAGTAGGATAAACAAGAATGGGTTCCGTAATCATATCTACATCAAACCTGGCGAATTGTCTTACCATAGCCGGAACACTTGCCTGAATTGTTCCCTTGCCATTTATCTGGTCAATTAATGGAGTATCCAACCATACTCCTACATGGTTATCAGGCGTTTTAATACCATTTTTTCGTTCTAAACATTCCCTGATGAAAGCTGATGATTCAACATCACGCGGTTCGAGTGGATTAACGAATGGTTCCGCATTTTTATCCAAAGGTTGAGCCCCAAGAGCTCTCAATTTTTCTGTACAGAGAAAGCCGATAATCTGCTGTGGATAAATGGCTCCGGTTGGATGATATTGAACAGAATCCATATACATAAGTTTTGCTCCTGCTCTGTAACTTATCACAGGACCATCACAGGTTGCACCATAATGGTTTGTAGTTTCAAAATCTCTTATATGAAGTCTGCCAAACCCACCTGTAGAGATGATAGTTGCTTTTGCTTTCACTGTAAAGTATTCTCTATTTTCAAGATGGTAAAGCACTGCTCCCGAAACTTTACCGGTGTTATCTTTTATCAATTCCACCACAGGTTGATGTTCCAGGATTTTTATATGATCCGGTCTATTCAGGACTTCATCTCTTAAAGTTGCACAAATTGCCGCTCCTGTGTAGTCCCTGGCAGAATGCATTCTCAGGCGGCTTGTTCCACCACCTGATTTTGTGATCATCGTTCCGTCGGGATTTCTATCAAACATTACACCGTGATCTTTCAGCCAGTTTATTCCATCAGGAGCTTCGGATGTTAAAGCTCTTACTAATTCCGGTTTATTATCAAAATGACCGCCGCCGATTGCATCCAGATAATGTAAAACGGGCGAATCGTCAGGTCTTACAGCAGCTTGAATTCCGCCTTGAGCCATCATTGAATTTGAATCACCGATCCTGAGCTTTGTTACCAAAAGGACATCGACACCATTTTCTTCGGCAAGGAGTGCTGCTGCAAATCCGGCAGAACCTGCACCAATTACTAAAACATCAGTTTCATAATCCGGTTTGGTCAGGTCAAAATCTTTGGGATCAATCCTGGAATATGTCTCCAAAAGGTCTGCAACTTCAGTTGTAAGTTTTTCTCCTTTATTAGGACCAATTCTAATTTCGCGACGTGCATCAGAATGATAATCAGGATGAAATTTGTTTAAAACTACTTCCCGCTCTTTTTCCGTCATCATTGGATATATTTCTTTCCCGGATTTTACTAATTTCAATCTCTCTGACCTGGTTTTTTTAACTTTTTTAATTGATTCTTGCATACTTTCAGGATACATAATTTATCTCCTAAATATCGAAGAGTTTGATTTCTCTTGAATAATATCTTTCTTTTAATTTTTTCAGATTCATATGTCCAAGTTCATCTAATTCTTTATCATATTGTCCTTCTGTAATTTCTTTTAAGCGTTTTGTTAAATCTTTACTTTCAGATAAAAGATATCTTCCACAAAGACGACGAGCCAGCATTGCTGAATTATATTGAACAATTTCTGCCGGACAACGCAAAGCACAAAGTCCACACCTGATGCAATCAAAAGATAAATCAGCAGCTCTTTCTATATCTCCCCTGATAAGTGCCTGAACATAATCCATAACCTGAAGGTCTTGTGGACATACTTTTGTACAGGTATTACAGGCAACACAACGGAAGACAATAGGATAATTATCTTTAATTGCTGTTATATCAGGTTTGAGTTTTGTAATATCGTAAACCGGTTTTTCTGCTGGATCAAAGGGAATTTGTGCAAGGTACATTCCATCCGAAACAACAGTTTGACAAGCGAGACCGGCTTTCAGTTTATAATCTCCTTTTTCTCTATAAATCGTTCCGCAGGCTCCACAAAAACCTTCTCTGCAACCAACTCCGTGAGTTAATTGAAATCCGGCATATTCCAGGGCATTGATGATCGTTAAACCTTCCGGTACATCGAAACCTTCTCCCAGTACAACGATTTTTACCATTTTTACTTTATCTGCCATTATTTATCTCCCTCCTTCCCAACTTTTAAAGGAATTGGTTCTTAATCTCTTATTTTTATTCGTAGTCATTCACAGGTTCCGGGTTCAAAGGTTCACCGTTCAAGGTTACCTTTCTTCAGCTGGTCTTGCTTGTATGCCAGCAAGTATTTGATGAAACCACGAATGACAGAGCAAGTGCGTCCCGCATTATCATACACATCCTGAAACTCAGCTTTCGTTATGTATTGTTGATCCAACGCTGCGTAAAGCTCACTCTGTACTTCGGTGCAAGACCGTTTTGCATACCTGAGAAAACGAACAAATTCCGGGTTCGTCTCCGAATCGAATCCTTCAGCAATATTGTGCATGGATGAACCTGCTGCATTCTGGATTTGTCCCTTCAGTCCGAAGTCACGAGCAAATGTGACCTTCTTTGTCAGAGCATAGACCTTATTAGTTAGTTCTCGTGCCAACTGCCAAGCCTCAATATCCTCAAATCGTTCAATTCCCATACCTTCTCCATTCAGGATAACCTTTTTCTTTAACATTAACTAACCCTGAACCTTTGAACCCTGAACCTTTCAACCCAGAAACTTGAACTTGAACTTCCCAATTTATTCTCCGAGCTCAGTAAATTCTTCTTCTTTAAATATCATTACTGGTATAGTTTCCTCTACATCTTTACCTGGTAGATAATCAAAGAGTTGACGGGTTTCTTCTCCTGTTTTTTGGAAAATAGCAGCAACAGGAATATCTACCGGACATACATCTGTACACATTCCACAGCCTACACAGGAGAAACTGATATGTGTTAATCGTCCTATCTGAAAAAATATGGTATCGGGAGGAAGCCGTAATCCTCCTTTCTTATGAAGTTCTTTTTCATAATCAGATTGACTGTAATCATATGTGGCAGATTCAAAATCACAAAGAATGCAATAGCAGATTGGACAAACCCGGCTGCATACGTGGCACCCGATACACTTCCCGAAAACTTCTACCATACCTTCTAATCCCAAGTTTTCAATATGAATTTCATCAAAAAGTTTTTTCTTTTCAGCTTTCCTCTTTTCCAGAAGTGATGATATCTCTGATGATTCAAATTCTTCTTCTGAAATTTCTCCATTAAACCCTTTAACAATTTGATTTGCTTTATCGGTATTTAGGAATATCCTACATTCTTTATCCAGTTTTTTCTCTCCAATTAAAGAAACCGTGATATCTGCATTAAATGGAGTGAAGTATTCACAAGCTTTACAGGTTGGTCTTATGTCAGTAGAGATATCAGCATTTTTAACAAAATTCCAATAATTAGAAATTTGCTTATCAAAATCTTTCTGCTCAACTGATTTAATCGGCAAAACCCCTCCGCAACTTGATGAGATAAATAAGAAATTATCCAAGCTTCCCTGTTCTCGTTTTACAAGTTCTATAAATGCTCTTAATTCACAGGGTCTTACTACTGCAGCGATCGGTTTTTCAATTGGTTTCTTTAGAGTAAAATGAGATAACATCTTCCCGGCATTAGCAGGCATTAATGGATAAAAAGGTACAGCATTATCCAATCCGGATACATCGGTAATCAAAGCATAATCTACATTATTCTGTCCCAATTTTCTTAATGTGAATACTCCATTAATTTTTTTACTTTCAAGAAGAAATTTCAGGAGATCGATTATACCTTTTTCCACACTTTTATTTATCTTCAATACTTTATCCATTTTCCTACTCCTGACTAACTGAGTCGTTTACTAATTTTTTTAGCTCTTGAAGTTCCTCTTCTTTATACTCTTTTAAAGGTAGAGGTTCTCCGATGTTTCTTCCAGGTTGATACTCAAAAGCTTTTTGTGTTTTATCTGCTACATAACTAAAGATCTGTGCTACAGGAATCGATGCAGGACAAACATCCTCACACATTCCACAGGAAACACAAGATAGACTCATATGTGACATTCTGCCCGACTGGAATAGAATAATATCGGTAGGGAATCGTATAGCTCCACGCTTTTCAGCTCGCAAAAGATAATTGTCGGAAGTAAATTTGGAAACCTCAGAATCAAAATAACACTGACGGCAATAACAGATGGGGCACACACTCATACAATTGTGACAACCGATGCATTTAGCAAAAGTTTGTACTAAATTATCGAGTCCTTTCACCATTGGTTGGATATTATGATAAGTTTCTTTTTTTATCTTTTCTTTTTCTTTTTTAATTTCATTTACTTTTTTCTTCCATTCAGACAGATCATTTTTAAAAGCGATCCCCATCTCATTTAAAACACCTTCTCCTTTGATGCTGTTTGGAATAAGCAGAAAATTATCTTTCTCTGTTCCTAATATGCCAAAATGTAAATCGCAGTTAGGAATACTGAAATTATCGCACATTCTACAAATTGGTTTAGTTGATTTTTCATTCCATTTATTCTCAGTAAAAAACGATTCAAATAGTTCTTCCCCCTTTTTTGGATTTTGAACGTAATCCGATAAAGGTAAGGCACCGGGACAGTCAAAACTGAAAAGGAACACATTCTCAAGATGGACCTGTTCAAGTTTGGCAAGTTCGATAGCAGCCCGAATTTCACAAGGTCTCATAATAGCAGCGATCTTTAAATTCCCTTTCCCTTTCCTGGTAAGACTGGATAAAGCATTAGCTCCCTGAACCGGCATAACTGGTTCTATGGGTGCGGCATCTTTAAAGAGTGAGACATCTTCAATTAGGATCCAGGTATAAGAATCACCTGCAGGAACTTTTACAGGAATAAGTACTGCATCAAAGATCTTTTTCTCCAATGCTTCTTTGAAGAAACTGAGAATTGTTTTCTTTATACTATCTTTTATAGAAATCATCGCTCCTTTCTTTGGGTTGTATGATTCGTTTTCTGCTGTATTCATATTTCCTCTTTTCCTATCTTATTGCTTCAAGAACTTCCTGGTAAATTTGAGTAGAAGTAAAATGTTTGGCATGAGCTGCTCCGGATGGACAACTTGCCACACAATTACCACATCCTCTGCAAATTGCTTCATTAACTATGGAGATATTCCTGTCCTCATCGAAATAAATAGCTCCATAGGAACATACAGAAAGACAGGTCTGGCAACCGGTGCAGAATGCTTCCGATATTTCAGATACTATTACTTCAGGAATTAATTTTTCTCCCGGTATCAATTGTGTAAGTATCTTCCCGCCAACAGCTTGAGCATCCATCATAGAATCCGGAATATTTTTTGGATTCTGAGCCGTACCAACAATAAAAACACCATCTATCGAGGTGGCAACAGGATTCAGCTTTTGATGAGCTTCCTGAAAGAAACCTGTTTCATCTAATGAAATATTAAGAAGTTCTGCTATTTCTTTTGAGCCTTCAGCAGGTTCAATTGCCGGAGCAAGTATGATCATCTCAGCAGAAATTTTTTCCTTCTTCCCATCCATTTTTGTATATTCAATAAATTTTTCTTTATCTTTCTGCTTTACTGCAATATCTTTGAAGCGAATGAAATTAACTCCCTTATTTTTTGTATCGACAAAGAACTCCTGGTCTGCTTTATTTGGCAAACACAGGTCTTTATAGAATTCTGTAATTTTTATGTCAGGCATTTTCTCTTTGAGATATTGAGCAATTTTAAACATATAATTACAACATACCCGCGAACAATATCCCCTTTCTTCTCTACCAACACAATGAATAAGAGCTACAGATTTAGGTGGTTTACCAGATTTTAAGAGGATCTTTCCTGTTTTGGAATTACTCTCTTCAATTTCCAGAGAAGTATAAACATCTTCAATTTTCCCATATCCATAGCGAGGGATTTTTTCTGGATTAAATAAATTGAAGCCGGTTGCAGCTACTATCGCTCCTACTTTAAATTCATTGTTCTGCTCATCATTATGAATGTTCTTCAAGGTGATTTCAAAGTTACCAAAAAAGCCAATTGCTTTCTCTACTTCTGATTCGGTAAAAATTTCAATGTTTTCATTTTCTTGAACTGCCTTTATTTTTTCTTGAATAATATCAAGATTAGTTCCCTGATGAGGAAGTATTTTTTCAAACTTAGTTACTTTGCCTCCAATTGAAGAGGTTCTTTCCACTAAATATACTTTCCTGTTTTCACCGGCAAGAGACAAACTTGCTTCTATACCGGCAATGCCTGCACCTATTACAAGCACATCAGGAATACTATCTAATTCCTTTTCTATAAGTGGATCTTGATATGTTACCCTGCTTATACCCGCTCGGATATACTGAATTGCTTTTTCTGTGGCTTCGTCTTTATCAGGAATGATCCAGGCACAATGTTCGCGGATATTTACCAGCTTATACAAATAAGGATTAAGATCTGTTCTTTTACATACATTCATAAATGTAATATCATGATCCCGGGGTGAGCAGGCTGCAATTACCAAGTGTGTTAATTCATTCTTTATAATCTCATCAGCAAGAAAATCCTGACCTTCCTTTGAGCAAAGAAGCTTGTGTTTCTTGGCAATTATAATCTTTTCAGGTGGCTCATTAAAAGCAGAAATTTCTGTTAAAATCTTTTTAATATCAACTTTATCGGCAATATTAGGACCGCATTCACAAACGTAAACTCCAATTCTATCACTCATTTCATCACCTTTATTTTCTTATGATAAATAAGACATTACTTTCCCCACGGCTGCTTCTGCTTGAGTTATAGAACCCTGAATATCTTTAGGTCCTTCAGCACAACCGGCAAGAAAAATCCCGGGTTTGGAAGTATCTACAGAACCAAGCTGAATACCTTGATTCATAAAGAAACCTCTTTTATCCTGTTCAATTCCAAGCAACTTAGAAAGAGAAGCAGTGTCTTTCCCCTGCATCATTGCCAGAGAAAGAATCACCATATCTGCGGACAGTTTTTCTTTTTCATCTTTTCCATTATAATATTCTATTAATAAACTTTTGTCATTCCCTTCAACTTTGATCTTATCAACAGGAGAATATATAAAATCAACACCTTCTTCTTTAACATCCTGATGAAATTTTTGATTGTATTTGCCCGGCATACACCAATCAGAATGAAAATTATAGATTTTTGCATCGGGTAATTTATGCTTTAGATAGTGAGCTAACTTGAGAGAATACATACAACATACGCTTGAACAATAACCCTGCTGCTCGCGTCCAACGCATTGAATGATTGCTATTGCTTGGGGAGGTGTATTCCCCTTTCGTAGAGTAATTTCACCTTCGGTTGGACCATTAGAAGCATATAATCTTTCAGCTTCTATTGCAGTATAAACATTGGGATATTTTCCATATCCAAATTGAGGAAATCCTGCTGGCTCAACAATATCAAACCCGGAAGCTACAATTATTGCCCCGACTTTTATTTCGATTTTTTCATCTTTATCGGAAAGATTGATTGCCCCAAATGCGCAAGCTTCAACACAGGCATTACAGGTTTTCTTGCCGTTGAGTTGTAGACAATATTCAGGATCGATTGCAGGTACATTGGGCAGGGAACCCGGACAAGGCACATAGATAGCTTTTTTCTCGGAGAGATTCTGTTCAAATTCATTTTTCAAACTGACAGGGCAGGGTTCATAACACATTCCACAACCAATGCAATCTATAAGACTTACATATCTTGCTTTCTTTTTTATGGTAACTGTGAAATCTCCTATTTCGCCTTGAACTTTTTCTACAGTACTAAGCGTTAGAAGTTCAATATTTTCACTTTGCAGAACTTCCTGTTGTTTGGGTGCGATCATACAGGTAGAACATTCCATATTGGAGAAAACATCTTCATATTTGATAACATTCCCACCAGTCAAAGAAGCTTTTTCTACCAAATACACTTTTTTGCCTGTACTTGCAAGTAATAAGCTGGCTTCGATTCCTGCCACTCCAGCTCCAATTACCAATATATCAGAATTATTCATTATTCCTTCCTTATTCTTCTAAATTATAGATAAGGATTAGTTTGTATGGGATTTGGACCCAGCTTTTTTATTTTCTCAGTGAACTGATTAACCACTTCAGCATATCTTTTTCCTTCTGAAGCAGATACCCAGGATAGCTGCAATCTTTCCGGATCTATTTTTAAAGTTTTAATTACTTTTTTCAGTAAAGCAAATCTTCTGCGAGCATAATAATTACCCTTGTCATAATGACAATCACCTGGATGACATCCCGCGATCAGTATTCCGTCTGCGCCCAATAAAAGAGTTGTTAAAACTAAATTCGGGTCGATTCTGCTGGAGCACATAACTCTGATAACTGTAAGAGAGGGCATTATTTCCAATTTTGCTGCTCCAGCTAAATCCGCTCCGGCATAAGAACACCAGTTACAAAGAAAACCTACTATTTTAGGAGTGAACTGTTCTTTCATTATTCCTCACATAACCATAAAATCATTTTATATTTTTCCAAATTTTTTATAAAAAAACATTCCATTTTGATGGATTTTCTCCATAGCTTTTTATTTCTTCTGTATATTCATTGCTAACTTTTGCAAATTTAGTGCCTTCTGATGCTGAAATCCACGATAATTTTAATCTTTTAGATTCTAATCCGAGAGTATCAAAAACTTTTGTTAACATTACAAATCTTCTGCGTGTATGATAATTCCCCTCGTGATAATGGCAATCTCCCGGATGACAACCACCGATAAAAACTCCATCTGCACCATTTAAAAAAGCCTTAACAACAAACATAGGATCTATTCTGCTGGAGCACATAACTCTTATAGGTAAGATGGATGAAGAATACTTGAGTCTGCTTGTGCCTGCTAGATCTGCACCTGCAGAAGTACACCATTTACACAGAAAACATACGATCTTTGGTTTATACTCTTTCATCTTTTCCTTCCCTTGTTTACAAACAACATATAAAATTCATTATCTAATTATTTACTATAAATATGAATAAATCTTTATCATATTAAGCATCTGTTCATCTGTAAGATTTTTCTGTTGAGCCGCACTTGATGGACAAGCAGTAATACAAGCACCACATCCCTCGCAAAGAACATCATTTACAGTTGCTATTTTCTTGATCTCATCTAACTCTCTGGCACCATAAGGACAGGCAGATACACAAATACCACATCCAGAACAGAGTTCTTCATTAACAATTGCTACTATTGGTGAGTGCGAAATTTCATCATTGGAAAGCAAAGCCAGAACTTTTGCTGCAGCTCCCGATGCTTGAGAAACCGTATCCGGAATGTCTTTTGGTCCCTGAGCTGTTCCAGCAAGATAAAAACCTGATTGCAAACTTTCGACAGGTCTAAGTTTGGGATGAGCTTCGATTAAGAAACCATTTTCATCCGTATTTAACTTAAGTGTCTTTATCAATTTATCAGCATCAAAATTAGGAACAATTGCCATTGCCAGAACAACCATATCAGCTTTGATCTCGATCTTCTTACCTGTTAGAGTATCTATTCCGCTAACTATCATTTTATCGGCTTCTTTATAAATGCGCGCAACCTTACCCCGAAAATAAACTATTCCTTCTTCAGTTACAGCCTGCTGAACAAACTCTTCATATCGTTTACCACCGGAACGAATATCAATATAAAAAATATAAGGCTGACCGTCGTGAACTTTATGTTTATATAATTTTGCGTGTTTAAGCGTGTACATACAGCAAATTCTGGAACAATACGGCATATGTCTTTCCGGATCTCGTGAACCTGAACATTGGATGAATACTATCTCTTTGGGAACCTTTCCATCAGAAGGACGATACATCTCACCACCTGTGGGTCCGGTAGCCGAGAGGATTCTTTCAAACTGCAGACCATTAAGTACATCAGGATATTTTCCATATCCGTATTCAGCCATATTTTCTACGGGATATAGGTCAAATCCGGTTGCCACGATTACTGCTCCGATTTCCTCTTCAAAATATTCCGGTTTCTTATCATAATCAATTGCATTCGGTTCACAAGCATCGCTGCATTTTGTACAGGCAATCGGGTTAAATCCCAAACAGTTTTCGGTATCAATCGTAAATGTAGCAGGAATAGATTGTGGGAAAGGAATATAAATAGCTTTCCTCCAGCTCATTCCTTCATCATATTCACTGGGAACTACAACCGGGCAGACAGGAGTGCAGTCATCACATAGAGTACATTTGTCAGGATCAACATATTGCGGTTTTCTTTTAATACTTACTTTGAAATTACCAACGAAGCCTTCGATAGATTCCACTTCACTATTTGCAAATAATTTAATGTTTTTATGTTTATTAACTGCCACCATTTTAGGAGTCATAATGCATTGTGAGCAGTCCAGTGTAGGAAAAGTTTCGGAAAGTTGAATCATATGCCCGCCAATAGATGGTTCCTTTTCAACAAGAATTACTTCATATCCTCCATCAGCTATATCGAGTGCTGCCTGAATACCGGCAATTCCTCCTCCAATAATTAGAGCTCTTTTCGTTAGAGATGCGGAAATGGGAGTAAGCGAGTCATTAAGCTTAAGTTTTTCTACGGCAGTTTTAATGATCAAATTTGCTTTTCTAGTACCTTCTTCAATATCGTCGTGAACCCAACTGCATTGTTCTCGAATATTTGCTACTTCAAGTTGATGCCTGTTAATATTCATTTCCTCCAGGGCATCCTGGAAAGTAGTTTCGTGAAGTGTGGGAGAACAAGCTGCCACCACTACACCGTCAAGTTTATGTTCAATAATAGTATCTCTTATAAGTTTTTGTCCCGGTTCAGAACACATGAAAATATAATTTTCAATGTAGGCAACACCCGGATATCGGGCAATTTCTTCAGTTAATCTTTCAACATCAACAGTGCCCTTAATATTTATACCACAATGGCAAATAAAAACTCCGATTCTTTTCATTACAATCCTCTATATTATAGTAGATTCATACGAATTTAAATTAATCTTTTCTCTTTCAATATTGGCTGGGGATCTACATAGTGCAACTTGCTCCATTTCTTATCCCATCCTCCACCCAGAGCAACAGACATTAGTTCTGTGAAATAAAAAACCGGCATTTTCTCAAATTCTATGAATTCCTCTGCTGTTTCTTTTTGTCTTTGGTCCAGGTTGAATGCACACAGGGGGCAACTTGTTACAATTGCTTCACATCCTGCCCTTCTGGCAGAATTTATTATCTCATAAGTTCTTTTAATGGTAACATCTTTTTTGGTTATGGTTTGATATGCACCGCAGCATTCCAGACGGTATGGGAAGGCAATGCTATCAGCTCCGAGCGAAGAAAAAAGGTTTTCAATAATATCGGGGTCTTCAAAATCATCGATGGCAAACTCTTTGGGTCTTACCAAAAGGCATCCGTAATATCCACCGATCTTTAATGAAGATAAAGGCTTTTTTACTTTGTCTTTGATCTTATCAAAAGTGATTCTGTCTTTGAGAACAGTTAATAAATGAATAATGTCAACAGTGCCTTCATAGCGAATATTTTCTTTATACATAAGATCATTAACTTTATTCAGATTTTCTTCATCTTCAGTAATAAATTGTTTTGCTCTTTGCAAAGTATTGTAACACATACTACAAAGAACAACCAGCTCATTAAGATTTTGTTCTTCTGCTCTTAACAGATTTCGAATGGAAGCCAATTGGAGCATCAGATCATCAGTTGTCATAGAAAATACAGTACCGCAACAAACCCAATCTTTCATCTCATCGAGTTGATAGTCCAGGATTTCCATGACTTTTATAGCAGAATCTTCAAAGTTCTCTGCATTTGCTTTTAAAGTACAGCCGGGATAATATGGTAAATTCATTAATTTTCCTCATTTCAGCAATAAGCATTTTCTTGTTGCTTTATCTTTACCATTTACTTTTAACTTATAGAAATAAACACCTGAAGCTACTGATTTTCCATTGCTGTCATGGCTATTCCACACAACATCATGAGACCCTTTTTCAAGTACAGTATGAATCAGGGTTTTTACTTTCTGACCTTTTATATTATAAATTGATAGATTAACCTTACAATATTCAGGTATTGAGAACGAAATTGTTGTATCAGGATTGAATGGATTAGGATAGTTACCTTTTAGAATAACTTGTTTCGGAATATCTTCTTGATTATTTTCTAATGTAACAAGATTATACAATTGCCTGTTTGTAATTACCCTTCCTTCTTCAAAATGATTCGTATTAAAATTATAAACAAAATAATTGTTTATTTTATGTCTTTCTCTATTTGATGATATTAATTCAAATTCTATTACTGAGCCTTCACGTACATTCTCATCAATGTAGACAAGAATTTGAGCCATACTATCTGTTATAACTGCGGCACCAACACAAGTAGTGTCAATATATGCACCAATTTCAATTATGTTATCATCTAAACCGATTATATCAATGACTTCATAATCAGATTTTTCTTCATATGTGAAATTGATGGGTTTTTCTATTGTATCATTATCGAAAATATTTCCAGAATAATTCCAGTCAAAGCTTTCAATTGTTTCATTAACCCGAACGACATACCCTCTACCATAATGAAGAGCTCGCATTGTTGAACTTGGCCTGATTGGATCAGTAGGATCACCTCTATCTGGATCTACGGGAATAGGACCATAATACCATCGTTCAGATCTAACAGAAATAACCTTTTCAAAATCATCACCAAATGCATCATCAATATTTTGACTATTAGTCAGCCAATAACCAACCCAGTTATCTTGTTCTGGGTATAATGTTATGGATGTATAAGCATGAGTACCTAAATTCTCAATTTCATAAGAGCTCGGTGAATAAGACATCCAAACTTTATAACATTTATTATTTTCAAGGTTATCTAAACCATAATATATCCACTCATTATTACTCGCATCGTATGCCATATATCCAATATCGGAGACAATGCTTACACCAAATGGATTAAGAGCATCAAAAACTTCTTCTGTTTGCAGACCTTCAAAAGGAAATGCAACCCAATTCCACCCTCCATGAAAGCCTGTATAAAATGAAATAGGTAATATTATTTCAGGGAAATATAAATCATCACTCTGAATTGTAATTTGACCTTCATAATTCGTATACATCTTTGTTGGAGCAAATTTCATCGTTATGAAATCATAAGATTCAGCGTTAATTGATGTTGGATAATCAAGTATTTCTACATAATTGAAAATATTACTGCTTATGTAACAATTTATGTTATCTAAAGAGTGGGAAGTACTAATATTTTGGATCTTAATTTCTATGGAAAATGGTCCATCAGGATTTATATATCCAAAATTTATATTCTGATCTTCAACGAATATACCAAAATCATAGGCTTCGACGGCACCTAAATCAATTTCAGTGGAAGAAATCCGAGGATTATTATATATATCAGTACTTGGAAATTGAATGCTATTTCCTGTTAAATCATGAATATTTACTGTATTCAAACCTGAATTAAAAGCAGGTGAACTTGATGATATTGAATATAATTGTCCATTATTGTTATATAAGCAAGGATTCTGATTAAGGGTATTTAATTCATAAATAATAACACCTTCAACTCCATCCCCCCCCCCTTGTATAATGTTATTATAAAGAGAAATTGATCCATTATCTTCAGACTTTATTTCAATATTATCACTACCGTCATTATTTTCCCATAGAATATTATTAATAAATACTGAAGAAGATTCATCGGCATAAATGCCACCATAATTCGTAGCATTATTATATATAAAAGTATTATTTACTAATAGGATTTCCGGAACTTGGTATAAATTTATTGCTCCCCCTTTAGTAGCACTGTTCAAATAAAATAAATTGCCTAATATTAACGGCGTATTTGTAGGATTATTTTGAATTTTGAGTGCCCCTCCCCATGAAGCTTCATTATGATGGAATATATTGTTCACTAAAGATGGAGCTGATTCTAAAGCCCAAATAGCTCCTCCGTTAAAATAAGATTCATTATTTTCAAAAACAGAATTTGAAATAGTGATGTCTGCATTATTTAGAGTAACAGCACCACCAAACCAAGCCCAATTATTTCTAAAATGGCAACTATCAATTATTATTTCACTATTTTGTTCTACATAAATTGCACCCCCCATGTCTTCTTGAATGCTTCCATTTCCATTTTCAAAAATACAGTATTTTAATACGGAATTTCCAGTACCGTAAAAAGCTATACTTTTCCATTCATCATCCGAAAAGTTTGTGAAAGTTATATAGTTATTCTCGTCCCCTATCGCTTCAAGATGCCCATAAACATTCATACCCTTATCATTTCTGAATTGCATATTAACTCCAGGGTAGATGTATAAAGCTTGTCCTTCGGGGATTATGATATTTCCATTATCCAAAAGATATGGTGGAATATCATCTGGTACTATTATGTCAGTTGTAAAATAATTTATAGAATAATAGTTACTATTATCATAACGTGAGAATGTTTTTTTGCTTCCATTGCAATATCTAAGCTGGGCTGGATTAGTACTATCATTCTTTGGATGAAATGGAAAATTAAACAATTCTTCATTGGTTAAAAAATCAGGTCTTTCGGGTAAATAGTATGAATCATCATTCCATGCCGCAGAGCTTGTACCATAATGATTGTCAGACCATGTACGAGTATAATACTGACCCCAAAAATTTTTTCTTTTAACTATTGAATTTTTTTCGAATGGTTTTTTATCAAACCATCTACCACGAGTGAGATCAGCATATTCCTCTAAAAATGCAAAAGTTAGATAAAATCCCGTTGCTGAAATACCGTATTGTTGTAAAAGAAGCGCTAATGTAGATGCAGTATATCCAATAAATTGAATCTCCCAAGTGTCAGTCCAATGCATTCTGCTCTTCAAATAATTATTAATGGTAATTTGTTTGGTTTGTCTTGTCGAATAATAATCACCTACAATATCCGGTAGTTCATCCCAAATAGACATACCATATCTTTTTGATCTGTTTCTGAAGAATGTATTAAATTTCCTATTTTTGCCATGAAATGAATCAACCCACATTGCACTACAAATATTACTTTCGAACAAATTACTAAAAGGACCACGATAACCATCCCCCGCTGGTAAACTATTCTCATAACTCGATTCCCCATGACAACAAATATCTCCTATAAAATCACCCGGTATGCACGTATTTAATAACCATCTTATGACTCCTGGTAGATTAGAATTATCAATTGTTGTCTGTTTCCCTTTATGAACATAATTAAAACCATAGACATTATAATAGGCAGCATTCTGAACAATCATAGCATGCCGACATTTATTAAATATATTATTTTCAATAAGACAATGAGTACTTCCATAGTCTATCGCTACACCATATCCATATCCACCTTCACCATGAAATTGAGCTTCATATAAGTAGCAGCCAAAAACTTCAATATGATTCGACATTCCAATTTGAATATGATGCTTTATCGGCTCATGGCTTTCTACTCCATAGACCCAACAGTTTTCAGCATAGCTAAATGAAATATTGTTCCCCTGGTGGCTTTCTTCAACATGGTTAGAAGAACCACTATCCAAACGGTTGATCCAAATATCTTCAATACCTACAGTAGTTATCATATATTGATTATTTTCCCCATGCACTTCTATGCAATTCTTGAGATTATGATTAGTACCGGTAATATTGAAATTCAAAACTGTTCTTTCATCACGATCTCCATCGCGTTCAAACATGTAGTTTCCACTTAGGATAACATAGGAACGCAATATAAGATTTTCATTTAGGCTATATTCGCCTTCGACTAATCTTATCCTTATGATATTATCAGAGCTTGGTAAATAAGCTTCATAAATCCCACCAATTACACCTAACTCTTCAATGACAGAATTAATATCATAACTATTATCAATTGTAAGTTCCATATCTGCTTCAGGTAATTCATTAATACCAGCTTGTTGCCACTCTTCACTTATAGAATCTACTACTGCATATTCAGTTGTGAAATAAGCAAAGCAACTACAACTAAAAATTAGAATTGTTAACGTAATATAAGTCTTATTCATCATGTTCTCCTCTAGCAATATCGCTCTTAATTGTTCCAATAAGCTTTGTTCCATTATCATTAAATGTTAAATTGTAATGATTCCCCCAAGTGTCTATAAGTAATAAGTCTAAAATCATTGTTTGGAGGGTATAAGTATCAATTAGAAAATTTCCCAAGATTAATTTGTTACCTTCAGAGTTAAAAATTGGATATTTCTGAATGGGATATTCAAATTGAATTTCTCCAATCGTGGTTAATGTATTTACATTGAACAGTAGTAATGAATCTTTTGATTCATTTAAATATGCGCAGTTTCCGTTTTCAATAGTTATATCAAATAGATCACTTGTATCAGATGATATCTGATTTATTTCTCCCGAAACAGTATTATATATAATAAGGCTACCTTCCTCTTGATTATTATAATAATATGTTTTGCCAATAATTAAATCTTCGGATATGTACCTGCTTTTCGATATAACAAATTCCTCATTACACATTAATTCCTGCTCACTTAATGTTTCAATATCTAATTCTATTAAACATCTAAGCTCAGAGTTAATTTTAGAATAGATAATTTTATTATCATCTAAGCTAAAAGAAGGAATGCCGTAAATATTTTCTTCTGTATATGTTAATTGAACGTTCGATGAATCTGAAATGTTTATTAAAAACAGATTATACCTATATTTTAGAACTATTTTACTTTTATTATGAGATATATTTATCCATCTAAAATCAATTTCATAACCTTCATCTGTACTGAAAAGATCATTTAATAATTCCCCAGATAAAGTCATTGTATAAATGTTTCCTCTGCTAACGATCAGAGCTAGTTCTTCATCAAGTTCCTCAGGATTCGGTACGAAAAAACAACTTCCCCCACCTTCTTGAAGATATGTTTCTACACTACCATCAAGATCAAGAACAGAGATCCAATTTTCATAAGATACCTCCGGGTTCGATTCACAAATTGGATCGCATGACGTAAGCAAAAGCAATATTATCAATAAAAATGTAATATAAGAAAGAAATTTTTTCATTTTTTCTCCTTGTATTTATGGAAAGTTGCGTCTTACATTCATAACAACTTTCGATGAAGATGAATTAAAATTAATAGAATGATAAGTGTAACAAACTTCTTCTAAGCTATAATTATGTAAAATGTTGTAATTCTCAAATGTATCAGTAAAATATACTAATGGACCTATTGACAATAACATTCCTTCATAATTAAAATTGGGTTTAGAACTCCAGTCATGCTCACCTAAGTCGATTATTTCATTATTATTAATATCATAGAGTTTAAGTAAGTATGATTCCCTATATGCTACTTTCTGTTGGGTAATTGAAAAACTAATCCTCGAATGTATATAACCATTATCTATTAAAGTTTTATTTGTTCCATCTAATAAAGCAGAATATAATCCATCTGAATTCAGTGTATCAGGATCATTTTGACCAAAATAAATTGAAGAGGAATTAACAAAAATAGGAGATTTAAAATTCATCCACTCAGAATAAACTTCCTCTATAATTTTTGTGACTTGATTAGTTTCAAGATCTCGATACGCTATAACTCTTGTCGAATCTATTATGTTTGTATAGCAATAGATTACAAATTGGTCATCAAGAGAAAATGATGAATCCCCTTCCCATATACTAGGATTATTTGTTAAATTCTGAAATTCGGTTCCATCTACATTGGCAATATAGATTTCACCCTCATAGTTTAACAACATTTTTGTCTTGTCATGGGAAAAATTGAAAACTGTCCCAACACTATCAATTATTGTTCTGCGATCTGTTCCATCCGGATTCATAAGATCAACCATACTATACCGATCTAAAAGAATTAATTCTTCACCTGGGTTTTCAAGATCAGGAACAAAATAAGGAGTAGCTCCTGATTTACAAATATATTCCAAATTTGAGCCATCAATATATATTGTAGCAATCCATTCTTCCGATGTACCTTCTGGTTCGTAAATAGACCCACATGAGACTAGAAGAAGAACTATTATTAATAGCAAGATAAATGAGAGACATTTTTCCATTTTTTAGTTCCCTAGTTCTTAATAAAACTCTTCAATGTGAGATTTATATTTTGAACAAAACCAGCATTATCGTAAGTGAGCATTTCTCTTTTACTTGTATTTGTAAAAGCTACCGGTACAAGAGGTAGCATTTTAGGAATATCATCAGAAAGAGTTATTGAGTTTTCATTATTTTCTTTTCTCATTTTCTCTTTAAGTGTTGCAGGTAAATCAAGATTATCGATATCTAATTCTATTATCTTACAATGTATAACTTGATTATTGACATCGTATTCATCACTTGGTTCAGAAGTTTTCCATTTATTGAGTTTAATCTCTTCAGGAGTATTATTATTTTTCTCTGTAATGATATTGTCTAATTCATTATCAGAAAGTAAAGTAAGAAAGTGATCACCTCCGGCAATATCTTTGCCCCATATCTTAATCACTTTTTTTGTATTACTCTCAAACTGAATATACAACTCATTTCCTTCAAAAATTTCAAGAACTGTTGTACTATTGTTATCCTTATCAATAACCTTTAAGATGTGTTCACTATATTCATCTGTTTTAACAACTTCATTTACTTCATAGACAACCTCATCTCCTTTCTTAAGGTTATTACCAAATCTAAATACAGAAGTATACTGGATAATAGCTGTAATTCGCTTCGTATCTTCCGGATCTGGTTCTGATAACTCAATACTATAAATTGGTAAAACCATTGTGATAAGAATAAACGCTAGTAATGCTTTTTTCATTTTTTCCCTCCAAATATTTTTATTTCAAACTAAATCATTTTCTCTTTTTTTATCTTATTTTTGATTTATATTCTCCTCAATTAAATCAAATTTAAATAAATAACTTAACCCGTTAATTTTCTGAATGCACCCACCAGGGCAATAGGAGGTAAATCTTGAAGTTCCTTTGCCTCTATCTGGTTTGGATCAAGAGTTCCGACTCTTTTTCGTAAATTAATGGAACGGAGCGCTTCCATAACTTTAGCAACTTCTATACCTTTGGGGCATCTGGTGGAACATTGCAGACAGGCAGAGCATATCCATATTGTCTCGGAATTTATAAGATCTTCGGTTGCTCCAAATTGGGCAAGACGCATAACTTGATTCGGCATAATATCCATATATTCAACAACAGGACATCCAGCCGAACAAGTTCCGCATTGATAGCAATCAAAAACATTTTGTCCTGAAAGCTCTTCTATCTTCTCTACTAATTCATTTTTTACAATATTCCTTGAAATTTCGTAACTCATAATTTATCCTTGTAATAATCATAACCTTTTTGAAATGCTTTTAGATTGTGTTTAATAAATCTTTCCGGTACAGAATCTGCAACTGCCTTTTCCATTCCTTCTTTTGAAACCAGCTTGGTAGCAGCAGTGAAAAATCCAAGCATTACGACATTAGCAAAAACTCTATTCCCCAATTCTTCGGCAAGCCTAGTGGAAGGAATTGAGAAACTCTTAATTTTTCCACGAGGAGGTTTAGTCTTTACCAGATCCTCATCTATTAAAAGTATCCCTTTATCATTTAATTCCGGTTCAAACATATCATAACCTTCCTGGGACATCGCAACAAGGACATCTGAAACAGTAACATACGGGTACAGCACTTTGGTGTCCGACAGAACTACCTGAGAGCTACATGCTCCGCCTCTTGCTTCAGGCCCAAATGCCTGATTCATAGTAGAAAACTTGTGATCGTAAATTGAGGCACCCTTTCCCACAATAATTCCAGACCTGATAATACCTTGCCCACCATAACCGGCAAATCTAATCTCTGCCACTTTGTCCTCCAAGAGGGATAAATTTATCGCCTAATATTTTACCAAGCTGAGCATTATAGGTGTCAATAAATGGGGATTTTTCTTTATCTGTAAACTCGCCAGTTACAATTTTTTCTTCAGGAGTTATTTCCACATTACGAGTGTCTTCATTATTTTTGGTAACAGAATTTTTATAATAAAAATCCAATAATTCAGAATCAACTTGATTAATCTCTTTATAAAAATTCGGGCCGGGCGATAGAACTTCGATTACAGAAAATCCCCGTTTATCTAAAGCATTAGCTATTGAATTTTCAAGTTCATTGGTATGCAAAGCTGTCCATCTGGCTGTATATACTGCGCCACAGGAATTTGCAAGATGCGGAGCATTGAAAGGTCTCTCAAAGGTTGAAAAAGCAGAAAATCCGGGAGAAACTGAGGGAGCGGGTGTTCCGGCTATTTCTTTATAAATAAAGTTATTCACGCAAATAACGAGCATTTCCATATTTCTTCTTCCTGAATGAACAAGATGATTTCCGCCCAGAGTCATCAAGTCACCGATAAAGGCTACTACTTTCAGGTCAGGGTTTCCCAGTTTTAATCCGGTTCCAAAAGCAATTGCCCTACCGCGGGTTACATGGAAAAAGTCAACTCCAGCTTCTTTTATTACTTCAGGTTCAAATGGAATATCCGAAACAACAACTATATTAGATAGTTCAAGTCCCGACTTTTTAATTCCGTTTACAAAAGCAGTTATAATTGGGTTCATTTGTTTAATTTATAACCTCCTTCAAAAACAAATTTTTCAAGTCGTGTTTTCCATTCGACAACCTTTCTGATCTTTTTCTTTTCATTAACAGCATATTCGATTGCCTCTGCTATATCTTCAGGGTTGTGAACTCCTGCTCCACCGTGAGGAACAAGCACAACATTTGCCTGTCCATGACTACATCTTTCAACCTCAAAAACGATTTGACCATAATTTATTTCAGGAACTACAAATGCTTTTACTTTGGAAGCGAGTTCAGATATTTTTTTATCCGGAAAAGGCCAAACAGTTATAAGTCGAAGGTTACCTACTTTTATACCTTTTCCCCTTGCTATTTCAATTCCTCTTATAGCAACCCGATAAGAAATTCCATAAGAGACTACAACAACTTCAGCATCATCCATTCCTTCTTCTGTCAATTCAATAATCTTATCTGCATTGAGCCTTATTTTATCCACTAATCTTCTTGTAGGCAACTTTTGTCTTTTGCCTTTTTCCAATTGATTTTTTATAGGATAGCCTTTTTCATCATGAACAAGTCCTGTAATATACAAATTGTAGCCATCACCTGCTTTTACCATTTTAGGAACAAGATCTTTATCTGGTTTGAATGGCAGGTATTTTTCTTTTGGACCATTATAAAATCTTCGTGGCTCGATTTCAATCTCTTCAGCCGGGGGGACCACTACCTTTTCAGACATATGACCAACGCATTCATCAGCCATTATCATAACAGGGCAACGATACTTTTCTGAAAGGTTAAATGCTTTAATTGTGTAATCAAATAATTCCTGTGGAGAGTCAGGTGCAATAGCAATAACTTCATAATCACCATGTGAACCCCATCTTGCCTGCATCATATCTGCCTGACCTGTTTTGGTTGGAACACCGGTGGAAGGTCCGCCACGCTGGATATTAAGTATAACAAAAGGAGCTTCTATCATTGCACCTAATCCTATAGCTTCCATCATCAAAGAGTATCCGGGTCCTGATGTAATAGTCATTGTTTTTACTCCAGACCAACTTGCACCCATCACGGAGGCAATGGAACCCAGTTCATCTTCCATTTGAATAAACACAGCACCAGCTTGGGGAGCAATACGTGCAAATGTCTCAGCTGCTTCGGTTGAGGGAGTAATGGGATAACCTCCAATAAATCTGCATCCGGCAGCTAAAGCACCATAACCGGCTGCTACATCGCCATCCATGTAATAAGTCCCTGTATTTACATCTCTTGGATTTGCTTTCATTTTTCGGCCTTTTTTGTTCCGGAAAGCCACTTATTATATGAGTCCATATAGGTTGGTCTTTCCCTATCAACAAACTTTCCAACAATAATTTTTGTTTGAAATCCGATATCAAGATTTTTTGTATCTTCCCCGTGTCTTATCTCTGAATTATCATGGTAAAATTTCATCATATCCAGTCCATCACCAAGCCGGTTAATCCTTGAATAATACATTGCACAGGGAGAAATAACTTCAATCACAGAAAAGCCAGGTTTATTTAACGCTTCAGCAATGGAATTTGTGAGTCTGCGAACATGAAGAGCTGTCCATCTTGCCACATATACTGCTCCGGAGGAATCTGCTAAGTAGGGAATATTGAATGGAGGCTCGACACATCCAAAAGGTGAAGTTGTAGCGTAAGCAGCAAGCGGGGTGGTTGGTGCTACCTGTCCACCGGTCATTGCATAGATAAAATTATTTATACAGATAACGAGCATATTTACATTTCTTCTTGCAGCATGAATAAAATGATTTCCACCTATTGATATTAAGTCACCATCACCTGAAAATACAATTACTTTCAGATCTGGATTAGCAACCTTTATTCCGGTTGCAAAAGCAATACCTCTACCATGAGTTGTATGAAATGAGTCCAATTTTATATAACCTGCTACTCTGCCGGTACAGCCAATACCGGAAACTATACATGTCTTTTTCAAATCAATATTTGCCTTATCAAGACCTGCTGCAAAAGCTGTAACTGCAGTTCCAATTCCACAACCGGGACACCAAATATGAGGAAGTCTATCCATTCGTAAAATATCATTCATTGGATGAACATCCATTGGCTGGATATCTTTTTCTATCATTTTTAAAGGTTCCATTTATGAACTCCCTGCTTGACTACGATATTCAATAATTCCTTTTTTTCTTTCCTTTTCTTTCAGAGCTAATTTTATAGCAGAAACTATATCATCTGTATTATTGATTCCTTTTTCTCCATGGGAAACAAAGATAACATTAGCATTTCCATAACTGCAGCGCTCAACTTCAGAAACAATTTGCCCATAATTTATTTCCGGCACCACAAAAGCTTTTACTTTCTCTGCCAGTTCTGCGATCTTTTTATCCGGGAAGGGCCAAACAACATCAAGTTTAAGACCACCAACTTTTATACCCATATCCTTTGCCTGTTTCATTGCTTTGATCGCCGCTTCTGATGTTGCCCCATAATAAACAATTACAATCTCTGCGTCTACAGTTCCGGTTTCCTGAAATTCAACGATCTCATCTACATGATTGCGGATCTTCCATAATATGGGATGAACATTATATTCCTGACATTCCTCAAGCATAATAGGATAACCTTTGTCATCATGGGTAAGACCTGTAACATGAAACTTAAAACCATCACCAATATCTACCATTCGAGGAACAAAATCTTTATCTCTTTTGAATGGTAAATACTTATCCTTTTGTCCTTTAAAATATCGTCTCGGTGTAATTTTTATTCCATCAGCAGGAGGGATTACTACCTTTTCTTTCTTATGAGCTATATACTCATCTGATATTACAATGACAGGTGTTCTATATTTTTCAGAAAAATTAAATGCCTTAATGGTGAAATCAAACATTTCCTGAGGAGAACCCGGAGCAAGAGTTATTACTTCATAATCTCCATGAGAACCCCACCTTGCCTGCATCATATCAGCCTGTCCTGCACGATTTGGAATTCCTAATGACGGTCCTGTTCTTTGAACATCGATAATTACACAAGGAGTTTCCAGCATCACACCAAGTCCCAAATGTTCCATCATATTAGAAAAACCGGGTCCAGAAGTTGCTGTCATTGATTTTTTCCCTGTCCAGGATGCACCTATAACAGCAGCGAGAGCTGAAATTTCATCCTCCATCTGAATAAATGTGGCACCGACCTCTGCACTTCTTTTCAAGTATCTTTCTATTGTTTCAATGGCAGGCATGATGGGATAGGCAGCAAGAAAAAGGCATCCTGCAGCAAAGGCACCCTCTATACATGCCTCATTGCCACTAAGAGTATGTGTTCCTGTTAAAACCGCTTTTAAGTTAGTTTTCAAGAGCTACCTCCTCTTTCAAAGTACACCAGATAGAAAATTCAGGGCAGATAGTCTCACATAAACCACAGTTTACACAAGCTTCTCCATTTACTATTTTTGGAGGATGATAACCTTTGGAGTTAAATTCATCTGACATTTCAAGGACATCCTTAGGGCAGTATTCCACACAGAAACCGCATCCTTTACATCTTTCTTTGAGTATATGGATTTCACCTATAGGAGTTTTCGGCTTTTCTTTGCCAAATGGCACTTCCCAATACCTCATAGATTCTCCTGTATTTTAAAACAATATTTTAAAATAAAAAAACGCAGCTTGCTGCTTTAGCATACTGCGTTTAAATTAATGTTTCAAACTCCATCCAGCTCATATGGAACGTATTGGGTATTGCTTATGAGAATAGTATTCTTGAATTCATTCGGAAGGTAGTTAACGAATACCTTTTTGTATATTATCAAAAACAATACTCCTTAAAAACAAATATTACAAAAAGGTAAAACACCTAAAATTACTTTTAGGCATTTCACTTTTCTTTACTTTTTTTAAAGTGGCTATAAGCAAATTTACTATTAAATTGTCAATTTAATATTTTAAATTTTTTTTCTCCTCTTTTGTTCCTCACTGTATAAATTATTCTAACATTTTATTTCTTAGTTAATTAAGTTCAATTAATGTCATTCTTCGCACAATTCCAGCAAAACACCATGTGAAGATGTAGGATGCAGGAATGCTATATTCGTATTATGAGCACCTTTTCTGGGAGTTTTATCGATTAGCTTGATCCCCTTTTTTTCTATTTCTTGAAGCCTTCTTTCAAGATTTTCTGTTCCCAGAGCAAGATGATGAATACCTTCTCCTTTTTTTACCAGGAACTTAGCCACTGTGCTATCTTCGGAAGTTGGTTCCAGTAATTCAAGACGCACATTACCCACAGGAATAAAAGCTACTTTTACTTTTTGAGACTCAATAACTTCGATGCCTTCCACTTCCAATCCCAGTTTTTTATAGAATTGAATTGCTTCATCCAGATTTTTTACAGCTATACCAATATGGCTGATCTTTTTCGGCAAAGAAACTCCTAAGATAATTTAAAGAAACTAATCTTCCTTTTCATATTCATCTGCAAGTTTAAATCCAATTTTCATTGCTTTCAAATTCATTTCAACATATTGAGGTTTAATAGAATTCTGAATAGCTTTTTTTAAAGAAGCTTCGCTTACTACATTTGTTAATCTTATAAGGAAACCAAGAGTAATAATATTTGTTGGTAGCAGGGATCCCAGTTTTTGCTGAGCAATATCAGCAAAAGGCAGCTCATAAACTTCCGAATCCAAAAGAGTTATATTTTTAACGGAAGTATTATCTGCGATCAGTATTCCATTATCTTTTAAATTAAACGAATATCTATCATAAGCTTCCTGTGTAAGTGTAATTAATATGTCGAATCGAGTAGCTTCGGGATAGTAAAATTCGGCATTACTGATGATCACGTCTGCCCGGCTGGCACCCCCGCGGGATTCGGGACCGTAAGTCTGAGTTTGTGTAACTCTGTGCTTTTCTATGACCGCTGCTCTTGCCAGGATGATTCCTGCCGTTATAAGTCCCTGTCCTCCACTACCACTTAACCTGATCTCTTTTTTAAATGTCGCCTTTGCCATCATTACCTGCCTTTCTCGTCTTGAAGAGATGTAATAAGTTTATCATATTCTTCTATATATTCAGGTCGAATCTTGTTAACAAAAATTCCTCTTTTCTGCTTCCCTTTTTTCTGTTCATCGGAAAGTTTTTCAAATGCTTTTATTGTAAGAACGTTTTCTTTCATGCTTTTCATCATAGCAGGTGCATCACCTTTTTTGTTTAAGCGTCCATAAATAACAGGACAAGCACTGATGATCTCTACCAGAGAAAAACCTTTATGTTCAAAAGCCTGTTTTATGAAAGATTGTGCTTCAATTACATGGAAAGCTGTTGTTCGAGCAACAAATGTTGCTCCCGCACCGATAGCAAGGTCGCAGATATCGAATGTGGGATCGATGTTCCCATACGGAGTTGTGGTTGTCCTATCTCCGTAGGGTGTTGTGGGAGAATACTGTCCGCCGGTCATTCCATAGATATTATTATTTATGAGAATAACGGTCATGTCAATATTCCTGCGAGCTCCATGAATAAAATGATTTCCACCGATAGCAGTTGCATCGCCATCTCCAGTAATAACTATTACTTTCATTTCCGGTTTTACGATTTTTACTCCAGTAGCATAAGCGATAGCCCGTCCATGCAGAGTGTGAAGTGTGTTAAAATCCACATAAACCGGCATTCTGCTGGAACATCCAATCCCTGAAACCATTACAATATTGTCCTTTTTATAACCCAGTTCTGCGATCGCCCTGATAGTTGCACCAAGCACTATTCCATTACTGCATCCAGGGCACCAGACGTGCGGGAAATTCTTGTCGTGTCTCAGATATTTATGAATTGCTTTTTGGGAAATTTTTGGCATTTTACTTTACCTCCCTGATAGTCTGGAAAATTTCTTCGGGAGTGATAAGTTCTCCTGAATTTTTATGTAATTCCACAATATTCTTTGTTTTTCTTATTTCATAATTCCAAATTCCGCCCATCACTCTTTTAAGTTCGTGTGAAAGCTGTCCTTCATTCAATTCGGGAACGATTATTGCCTTTTTATCTCCCAGGTATTTCTTAACTGCGGCATCCGGGAAAGGCCAGATTGTAAGCGGACGAAGAAGTCCTACCTTAATTCCGCGTTTGCGAGCTTTGATTATTGCTTCTTTTGCTGCACGTGCCGTAATACCAGCAGTAAAAATGGCTATCTTGGCATCTTCCATAAAGAAACTTTCGATCTGAACGATATCTTCAATGTAATATTCTACTTTTTTCCTGAATCTCTCCATCATCCGAGATATTTCTTTTGCTTTATTTGTAGGGAAACCTTTTTCGTCATGTGATAAACCTGTAACATGAAAGCGGTAACCTTCTCCAAAACTTGCCATCGGCATGGGATATTTAGGATTTTCTGGAAAATGTTTATACCACTCAGGAGGAATTGTTGGTTTAATTCTATTGATTATTTTGATCTTTGACAGGTCGGGAAGATTAACAGTTTCCCTCATATGTCCCAGAACTTCATCTGAAAGGAGAACAACACATGTTCTATATTTTTCTGCAAGGTTAACAGCACGAATAGAAAGTTCATAACTTTCCATAACTGAATTCGGATAAAGTACTATCGCTGGGGCATCACCATGATTTCCCCATCTTGCCTGCATGATGTCACTCTGCGAAGGTTTGGTAGGAAGACCAGTGCTGGGACCACCACGCATAACGTTCACTACTACGCAGGGTGTTTCCGTCATTTTGGCAAATCCGATTCCTTCCTGCATAAGGGAAAAACCCGGTCCGCTGGTAGCGGTCATGGTTTTTGCACCTGCAAGTGAACCTCCAATTATTGCAGAAATACTGGCTATCTCATCTTCCATTTGAATAAATTTACCACCGCGCTTTGGCAGTTCATAAGAAAATATCTCGGCTATTTCGGTGGAAGGAGTAATGGGATAACCTGCATAAAAATTTACTCCTGCATCCAGAGCTCCGCGAGCAATAGCTTCGTTTCCCTGCATCAAAACCGGTTCGCTTTTTTTTATAGTATTATTTTTTGACATTTTTTCTCCTCTATCTTTTGGCACCGGTTATTGCAAAATCAGGACAGAGCCTGTCACACATTTCACAATGGATACATTTCTCCGGATGTGGAACATAGGGTGAATCATCCGGCTTTCTTCCCAAAGCTCCTGTTGGACAAAATGCAACACATATCCCACATTTTTTACACCAGTCATAATAAATATAAACAGGGGATTTTTCATAATCTTCCTCAGATTTAATATCATCAACTGCAACTTCCATTTTAATGGAAGAATCATCAGTAAGGATGATGGTACCTTCTTTGTGTTTCTCCACCTTTTTAGGCTTTTTTGCAGCACTCATGTTATCTCCTATAAAGCACGGCAATAAAATGCTGTACTTTATTTAGTCGCTTTATATTTAAGATTTTTATAAAATTCTTTTAATTTATTTGTAAAATAAGTTTTAATTGTTTGAAGACAAGACTGATACATTATAATATGCAATTTTTTTTTCAAAAAGAGTTACAACTCTTTCAATTCAAATATGCGGTCTCTTAGTTCTGCTGCTCTTTCAAAATTCAGTGATCCCGCTGCTTCCATCATTTCTTTTTCCAGCAATTCTATCACCTTTTCTTTGGAATCTAATTCCAAATATTCCATAAACTTAGCTTTATCCGGCAAGCCTTCTTTCTTGCCAGTTTTATCGTAACCGTCGGCAACACTTGTAGAAGTCATTATGTCGTCAATATTTTTTTTGATACTTTCTGGAGTTATTTTATTTTCTTTATTATAAAGGAGTTGCTTCGTTCTTCTCCGGTTGGTTTCGCTTATAGTTTCCTGCATGGCAGAAGTAATGTTATCTGCATAAAAAATGACTTTCCCATCAATATGACGAGCAGCTCTTCCGGCAGTTTGAATAAGCGACCGTGTAGAACGAAGGAATCCAGCTTTATCTGCATCCAATATAGCAACCAATGAAACCTCCGGCAGATCGAGTCCTTCTCTTAACAGGTTAATTCCCACCAGCACGTCAAATTCTCCCAGCCTTAGTTCACGGATTATTTTCGATCGTTCGATCGTATTGATCTCGCTGTGCATATATTTAGATTTCACTCCGGCTTTTTTCAAATATTCGCTCAGATCTTCCGCCATTCGCTTGGTTAATGTTGTAACCAGTATTTTATCACCTTTTATCGCCCGAACTCTTATCTGCTCCAGCAGGTCATCCACCTGCGAAGACACAGGTTTAATTTCTATTTCGGGATCGATAAGACCTGTAGGACGGATCACCTGTTCGATGAAAACTCCGTCTGTTTTGGAAAGTTCATAATCTCCGGGAGTGGCAGAAATATAGATAATCTGATTTATTTTTTTCTCAAATTCATGGAATTTTAACGGTCTATTATCAAAAGCAGAAGGAAGTCGAAAACCATAATCCACTAGGTTTTTTTTGCGTGTGAAATCTCCACCGTACATAGCATGGACCTGTGGGATTGAAGTATGAGATTCATCTATCACCATCAAGTAATCTTCCGGGAAATAATCTAATAGACAGAAGGGTGGATCACCTTTTTTAGCGCCGGTAAGATGGCGGGAATAATTCTCGATTCCTGAACAGAATCCCAGTTCACGAAGCATTTCCAGATCAAAATTCGTTCTTTGCTCGATGCGTTGAGCTTCCAGTAACATTTCTTCTTTTTCATAGTAGGCAATTCGTTCTTTTAATTCCTGTTGAATGGCTTTTATAGCTCTCTCCAAGGAAGCCTTTGTTGTAATAAAATGATTGGCAGGATATACAGGATATTCCTCTACAACTTCCAGTACATGGTTGTCCAACGGATTAATTCTTGAGATACGCTCGATCTCATCACCGAAAAATTCCACCCGGATAGAATTCTCCAGATAAGCAGGATAAATATCTACAATGTCTCCATTCACCCTGAATGTTCCGCGTTCAAAAGCAATATCATTCCTGCCGTAATGGATATTCACCAGCTTTTTCAGCAGTTCATCCCGCTCGATAACTTCACCTGTTTTAATGCGGATAAGAGCATCGCGATAATCCTGCGGAATACCAAGACCGTAGATGCAGGAAACGCTGGCTACAATGATCACATCTTTGCGTTCACTCAGGCTCATAGTAGCGTGCAGTCTCAGTTTTTCTATCTGGCTGTTGATATCAGCATCTTTTTCTATGTAAATATCCCGCCCGGGAATGTAGGCTTCCGGCTGATAATAATCATAATAGCTTATAAAGAACTCGACAGCATTTTCCGGGAAGAGCTGTTTGAATTCACCATAAAGTTGGGCAGCAAGAGTTTTATTGTGCGAAAGCACGAGAGTGGGTTTATTTAGTTTGGCAATTACATTGGCAATGGTGAATGTTTTCCCCGAACCGGTTACTCCCAGCAGAGTTTGATATTTATCGTCTTTTTGTAAGCCCTCTATAAGCTCGGCTATTGCCTGCGGCTGGTCACCTTTCGGTTTATAACTTGATACTAGTTTAAATTTATTCATAACCACTAATGAACGCTAATAAGCGCTAACTTTTTATTTCTAATCATTGATTTCCTTTCTTTCTCTTCAATTTTTTGTGGCAAGAATTTTATTGATTATTTGACAAATATTTTTAGAAAATCTTTTTTTACTCGTAAATAATGCTTCTTAAATTCTTAAGGACATTGGAGGAGAATTATGAAAAAAATAACTCCTATTACTATTATATTATTTTTATGCTATTTGTTAAGTGCAGAATTAGTAAATTTTAATCATCTTCAATTTCTTAATAATGAACATTTCACTCTTGAAAGTTACGATCAACCCCATTTCACAATCTGCCACAAAGATTTGATCGTTAACATTTATGAAAACAATGAAAGAGAGATTATTTATGAAAATTCACAAAGGAATTCAAATATCGAAAACACAAGAGATACTCTTTTAAGATTACACTTTAATGATACATACCCCCATTTTAAGGTTATGAATGAAGATTACTATTTTAATTCTTCGGATGCAACTTGGATAGATTCAATAACAGCTGAAATATCACTACCCGGCGGAATTTATAATATTTATACGAATTTCTTTGTTGAATCTCAATTTAAATTTGTTATTCGTTACAATGTTGATTTGACTATTGGTACAGGTCTTCACGAGGTCTGGATAGAACATGATGAAGCAACTAATATACTTGAACTTAATAGTTGTGATAGTGCTGGAGAACCATTTGATATGTGTGAAAAATATTATACAAATTTCACTTTTAGAATTCTTAATGGATACTCTGATTACCTTTATATTTCATTCATCAATAACAATAATCAAATAATGACATCAGATATCCTAGGAGATTTGGATTTTGTGGCTGGTGAACTCAATTTTGATGAAGAAAATGTACACATTACTCAATATGGTCCTGTTCAGGAAATAACTTCCAACCAATCCTTTTCAAACGAACCAACAGATTATTACTCACAGCAAATTCTTTTACAAATCCCGGAAGTCAATGAAAACCTTAAAATAGGAATTGCAAATACAGATTGGTACAACTTCGGAGAGACTCCACTATATTTTATTTCAATATACTCAAATGATTTGCTTGAATGTTTTGAAGACCAATGGAGCACAAATCTATATATGATGTATCATAATTATGAGCAATGTGGTTTAACTTCCATGATTTTTCTTATTAATATTGAGAATAATAATTGGCAAGAGATATATTATGTTGCACCATTTCACTGTATTGATGATAAGATTGGTAGCTTCTGGAATTCAATTCCCATAATAGTTGATTATTTATCCCCTAACGGAGAACAGTTAATTTTTGGAGAAGCACCTATCTTTTTAGAATCTCATCATTATTATTTCGATAATTTATTATTTATTGGAATAGAATCAATGGGTTTTAATAAAGAAATAAGAGCTTTTGATTTTAATAATTCGACATTTATCTTAACAGACTCTAACGGAAATATCATTGAAGAAGGTGAATTATCTAATCTTTGGGAACTGAATTTACCAGAGGACATCTATACTCTCACAGTGGAGGACAATAATTTCAATCTTGCAGGATTACCAGGGATGTGTACATTAACAAATTATTTTAATACAGCACTTGAATTGCCAAAGTCACCTTTTATAAATTCACTTTCTATTTTCAATGAAGATAATAAACCAATCAATAGACTAGAGTATAATGAAAATGCAACTATTTTATTTTCTGTTGCTGATATGGAATATATTGATAGTCTCTTAACATATTTTCCTGTTGTAACAGATTCAGTTAAAGTATTTTGCAGACTACATGATGAAGAAGACTGGCAGGAATATGAGACTGAATTCATTGATGAATTTCCTGAACTTGGTTGGACATTCGGTAAGGTTTTTTCTACAGATTTATCAGAAGTTACTGCTACTGATTCAGTTGTTTATGACCTCAAGATTTACTTTGAAGATAATGAAGAAAATTATACTGAATTGATTCTTGAACCAGCTTTTGTGGTGGGAGATTTTAATGCTACCTCTCTTTTCGATGAGGAAATCCAGAATAATAATTCAGAAGACTATTGTCTAATATCTAATTTTCCCAATCCCTTCAACCCATCCACAATAATATCTTTTCTTATTCCAGAAAACAGTAAAGTAGAACTTACCATTTACAACCTCAAAGGTCAGAGGGTTAAGACCCTTGTTAATGAAATTCTTCCTGCAGGAGAATATTCTACTATCTGGGATGGTAGTGATTCTAATAGTACACCCGTCAGTTCAGGAATCTATTTTTATCAATTAAAAGCAGGAAGTGAGTTTTCTAAGAATACGAAAATGTTATTGTTGAAATAACTATAAGAGTAACATCTTTTTTAAAATAATTTAACCTTCATTGAGTTTATCCATAAACTTTTTATTTGACTTCAATCCACTTTGAATAATTTTCAGAAAAAAATTAGAAAAGGATATAAAAATGGCTGTAAAAGTAAAGTCGAGCAAATCTAAGAAAAGTATTAGCAAAGAATTTTTTAAAAACATATTTGAAGGTAAATTCCGGCATATAATATTTATTGGACTTCTATTTATCATACTCTCAATTGCTTTTTTCAAGATCGCCTTCCAGAATTATGCACCTCCCGCCAGTGATACAATGCAGTGGCGAACCTCAGCCCAGTCTCTGATGGAATACAACAAAACACACAAAGACCAGGCATTGTGGAATCCTAATGTTTTCAGCGGCATGCCGGGCTATCTCACTTCATTCAGTTCGAAATATCCCTTTATTAATACGTTGTTAAAGATTACCAATAAAGTAATGAACTGGCGGATATTGCTCCTCTTTTCTATGGGATTGGGAATTTATTTGTTGATGATCTACCTTAAATTCGATCCTCTTATCGCATTTATCAGTGCGGTTGCACTTGCACTTTCCTGTCATTTTATCGGACTTATGGAAATTGGGCATAATTCAAAATTTAAGGCTTTAATTTATATTCCCTGGATATTTTTCGTTATCCAATATCTCAAGGACAGGAAAAGCATTCTTGCCATGGGTCTGGCAGCTTTGCTGATAATTGGACAATTGCGCGAAAATCATCCGCAAATTTCCTATTACACTTTTCTGATGCTGGGAATTTACTGGATTTTCCAACTTGTATGGGCTATTAGAGATAAAGAATTCAAATCGTTTCTCATCTTCACAGGAATGTTTATAGGAGTGATTATTATTTCCTTTATAGCGGTTGCGCAACCATATTTTTCCACCTTCGAATATGGAGAATATACAATACGGGGTGGCGCCGAAGGATTAGAAACAAGTTATGCCACCAGTTGGTCTTTCCATCCATTGGAGATATTAACCTTTGTCAATCCCAGTTTCTTCGGTGGAGTTTCTCCCTATTACTGGGGATGGATGCCCTTTACGCAAACTTCGATGTATATGGGTGTGGTAATATTTCTTTTTGCAATGTTAGCTGTTTTCTTCAACAGATCACGCACGGTAAAAGTTCTTACAGTTGTTTCCATTGCTGCTTTGTTCATCTCTTTTGGAAGGCATCTACCTTTCCTTTCCAATCTGCTATTAAATTACCTGCCTGGTTTTAATAAGTTCCGTGTGCCGGCTATGATATTGATACTCGTTCAATTCTCGTTTGTGCTCCTGGCGGGATATGGCTTGAAAACCGTATTGGAAAAAATTAGCAATAACGATACAAATTTCTTCGATCTTACTAAGAAAGTACTTATCGGAGCTATTATTCTTTTTATTTTATTTATTGCTTTAAGCGGAACTTTTGAAAGTCTGGGGCTTTCCAAGGTTGGGGAAACAGCTAAATACAGCGCTGCTCAGATGCGCCAACTAAAATCTCTTCGTGCAGAAAAAATGTTCACCGATGGAATTCAGACAGGTATCATTCTTTTATTAAGTTTGGGTTTGATACTGCTTCTGGGTAGAGGGAAAATTGGAAAATATCCTTTCCTGCTCTTCATTGCTGTTATTGTAATTATAGATCTATTGTTGATCGATAGCCGCTTCCTGCAAGAAGTTACTCCACAGAATAGAATTGAAAAACATTATAAAAAAACTTTAGCTGATAATTTCTTAATGAAAGATGAAGAAATGTTCCGGATTTATCCTTTAGGATATCCTTTGGGAAAGGAATTCGAGAAAAATCAATGGACTGCTTATAATCAATCCATAGGTGGATATCATGGAGCAAAACTGAAACGATACCAGGAAATTATTGAAAATTGTATGAGTGCTGAATTGAAAATTCGTGTTCCTATTAACTGGAATGTTGTTAATATGTTAAATGCAAAATATATTATTTCCAACCAGAAGCTCCCTCTGGACAATTTGGAATATGCCTTTTATGACAGGAAACAAAAGATTACGATTTACAAAAATACTACTTACCTACCTCGTGCCTGGTTCGTGGAAAATGTGGAACTGATCCCGCAAAAAAGAGACATCTGGAAACGACTGAACCAGCAGGAATTCGACCCGGCAAAATCGGCAATTGTAGAAAAAAGCATCGAAGAAATTTATGCGCCTATCTTAGCTGAAGCAAACCTGATAGAATTTGATCTTCATAAATTGAAATTTACTGTAAAAACCGATACAGCCTCTTTCCTTACGGTTAGTGAGATATATTATCCGGCAGGTTGGAAAGCGTATTTGGATGGTAAAGAAACAGAAATATATGTGGCTAATTATATTTTACGGGGAGTGGTAATTCCCAAAGGTGAACATGTTCTTGAAATGAAATTCGAACCCGCAGTTTATACACTCAGCCTAACATTCAGCTTGATAGGCTTAATAATTACAGTTTTGTTAATCTTCGTGGGTCTTTATTTTTATATCCGCAAGAACTATCGCGGTGAGATAATCTATGTTGTCAAAAAGTAAGTTGTTCGTGGTTGCTACTCCTGTCGGCAACCCGGATGATATAACTTTAAGAGCTTTGCAGATCCTGAAAGAAGTGGATTTTGTGATCTGCGAAGAATACAAGGCTGGCAGCAGTACACTGAAAAAATATAACATAACAAAGCCACTAGAACTTCTGAACGAGCACAATAAAAAGGAACAATCATATAACATATTGCAAATCTTACTAATGGAAGGTAAATCTGCCGCTCTTATCAGTGATGCGGGTACACCACTTTTTGCTGATCCGGGAAATAATCTGGTATGGCAATGTCACCAAAACGGGATCCAGGTTATACCTGTTCCGGGTGCTTCTTCTATTATGGCTGCCTTGATGGTTGCCGGTCTGGCAGCAGATAAATTTCTATACTATGGATTCCTTCCTGCCAACAGGGAAAAGCGGTTGGAAGCTATAAAGAAGATTCCGACTCATTTGAATGTAATTCTACTGGAAGCTCCTTATCGCCTGAAACCAGTACTACGCGATATGATCAGAGTTTTAGGAACACAGAGGCAAGCCGTAATTGCCTATAAACTAACTCAACCTGAAGAACAGATCTTCTGGGGTAATTTAAAAGAGTTATCACAAATGACAGAAGAGCTTCCCAAAGGTGAGTTTGTATTTATTCTCAAGAAATTGGAATCAAGAAGAAAGAGAAGGTGATGTCCATCCCCAACCCTCCCCAAAGGAAAGGGAGAATAATAAGTAAAGATTTTTAACAGATAATTCCTTCTCCATTGGGGAAGATGTCTGACTACACTTGTGTGATTCAGACGGAATAGGCAAAAGGAAAAAACATGGATAAAAAATGGTTTTTTATTATTAATGCTATTGCCGGCAGAGGTAGAACCGGAAATAAGTTAAGCAATCTTATAACCGCAATTAATAAGCATCACATCGACTTTGAATTGGAAGTTACAAAAGCTCCTTTGCATGCCACCGAATTAGCCATAGATGCTATAAATAACGGGTATAAAGATATTGTGGCAGTGGGGGGTGACGGAACTATAAACGAAGTTGTGACCGGTATCATGAAAACAGGAAGACATAAAGAAATAACTTTCGGCATCATCCCGGAAGGCGGGGGAAATGATTTTTCTCACAGTTTCAATATATCCAACCATCTGAACAAAGCAATTGAAACGCTTCTGAGATATAAAACCATAAAAATAGATGTCGGCAAATTGGAAGATTTTTATTTTGTTAACGCTTTGGGTATAGGATTCGATGCCAGAGCTGCCCAGATTTCTAATAAGATAAAACACATGAACGGTCTTCCAAGATATCTTCTTGCTGTAATAAGGGCTTTGGTTGCTTTAAAGCCGTTTGAAGCTCGGGTGAAACTGGATAATTATACTTATAATTCACCTTTTCTGCTTATTGCTATTGGAAATGGCAAATATACCGGAGGTGGTTTTCTTTTAACCCCCGAAGCCAAAGTGAACGATGGATTCCTGGATATATGCTTTATAGAAAAAATCTCACGTAGAAGGGTTTTGTTTTTGCTTCCATCTGCTATTAAAGGTAAACATTTAAAAGAACCGGAAGTAGATCTTAAACAGAGCAGAACCATAGAAGTTATTACCAAAAAACCCTTACCTTTTTATATTGATGGAGAATTGCCCACACTGAAAAATCCACTGCATTTTAAAATTGAACTTCTTCCTAAAGCCCTGAATGTGATCACAGCTATGTAATTTATAAATTTGATAATAGTCTGATTCTTCCATTATCATTTGGATAAAAAATCTACCCTGATCAGAGTCCGAGTAAGACTACTATCTTCTTCTTTTTCAAAAGGATAAAGAAACTAAGTTTATTTGGAATTTCTCTTGCAACTATATCATACAAAAAGTTTTAGGAGGAAATATGAAAATATTATCAATTTCTCTCGCATTTTTATCTTGTGGTGTCCTTTTATTTGGAATCCTTCATAAAGAAGAAAAAATCCAGAAGAATTTCGATATTAAAGCTGGTAAACAAATTGAACTTAGAAACATTAACGGTTCTGTAAACATTATAGGATGGGATAAACAGCAGGTAGAAATGATCGCTGTAAAAAGGACCTCAAAAAAGGAAGATGAACTTAAAAAAGTAGAGATCAAAGTCACCGAAAAGAAAGGATTGAAAATTGAAACCATCCATCTGAAAAAAAGACCTAAAGTGTCTGTAAGTTACGAGCTTAAGGTTCCCCGAAATGTTGAACTGAAACTAATTAGAAGTTCAAACGGCAGCATCAAGATCGAGAAAGTTGGAATTGTTCATAAATTGGTTACATCTAACGGCAGTATAAAACTATTCAATTCCAAAGGTGAAGTAGAAGCACAAACAAGCAATGGTTCTATCAAAGTTGATGGCTTGGAAGGATCTGTTACAGCTCAGAGCAGTAATGGTAGTATCGACATTCGTAATGTAGATGGTTACGGAGAAGCATCAACCAGCAATGCCAGTATAAAGATGTTCAATATCGGAACTATCCTAGGGATTCATACTTCAAATGGCATTATTAAAGCAGAATTAAACAAGTCGATGAACGATCTGGATGTTACCACCAGTAATGGTTCCATAACATTATACCTGGGTACTTCGTTGGATGCAGACGTCGAGGCATTTACTTCCAATAGTTCGATAAATATTAAAGATGATGTGAGACTTAATACATACCAACTCAGCCGTTCACGTCTATCCGGAAGTATCGGAGATGGTGGTCATCAAATTTATTCTCATACTTCAAATGGAAGCATTACATTTTGCAGTTCCGAAGGATTATCATTCTAACTGCAACGTAAAATTTATCCTTTTACCGGCTTTTTATTTATCATTCTACCTCTTGTATCAAAGTCCCAGCTTTCCACTCTTGTTCCAATGCTCCTGCGTTGGAACAGAAAAGAGAATATCTTCTCTACCTCATCCCCAACCCTTCTCCTATCAAGGAGAAGGGAGTTCAATTATTTCATATTCCTATCTTAAACCGGTATAATATAAATTGCGTTAAGAAAAATCTTCTGTTTGAGTCGTTTTCAAATTTCCTTTTTAATTCTACTTAGAAAATTAGGAATTAAGATTTTTTAGTGGGGTTTATCAATTTTAGTAATTTATATTCGCTGGGAGTTTTTTATCCGCCGTAGCTTAAGCGGAGGAGGATTCTTTGTGAAGCCTGTCCGGCTCAGACGGATTTTTTTTGTCGACACAAAAGAAATGAAGTTTAATACTTAGATCTCTCATTTAATTTGACAGATAATTTCTAACAGTAATTTTTAGTGTTATCATTTTTAATATTAAGAATGATAGAAAATAAATTTTTCGAGGAAGATATGTCCGATCAGATTTCAATGTTCAATGAAGAAAAGAAACCAACTAATATTCCATTAGCAGAAAAGATCCGTCCGCAATCCATTGAAGAGATCATGGGTCAAAATAAATTGCTGGAAGAAGGTTCTCAACTACGTAATATGATAGAAAATGACAGTTACAGTTCTTTCATTTTATGGGGTCCTCCCGGTACTGGCAAAACCACTATTGCACGACTTATTGAAAAGAAAACTTCCAACCGGTTTTTAGCTTTCAGTGCAGTTCTTTCCAGCATTAAAGATATGAAAGCTGTGATGAAAGAAGCCGAATATAATCTTAAAGAAAAAAACACGAGCACGATCCTTTTCATCGATGAAATTCACCGTTTCAATAAATCTCAGCAAGATGCCTTCCTTCATTATATAGAATCCGGTGCTGTTATCCTGATCGGTGCTACCACCGAAAATCCTTCCTTTGAAGTGATACCGCCTCTTCTTTCCCGTTGTAATGTTTTTGTGCTGCAACAGCTTTCCGATAAAGATATTATAAGCATCATAAACAGGGCTTTGGAAGTAACAGAAATAAATTTTGAATTTGAAGAAAAATGCCTTCCCTATATAGCAGAGCTAAGCAGCGGAGACGCCAGGAAAGCTTTAAATTACCTGGAAAGTATCATCAGAAATGTAAAAGAAGAACAGAAAGTTGATGTGACGTTCATTTCAAAGATCCTCAGTAGGAAGGCAATGTTTTACGATAAAGATCGTGAAGAGCATTATAATGTTATCTCTGCACTGCATAAATCTTTACGCGGTAGCGATCCGCAGGCTGGATTATACTGGTTAGCACGTATGCTGGAAGCCGGAGAAGACCCATTATATGTAGCTCGTCGGTTGGTGCGGTTTGCTTCCGAAGATGTAGGATTAGCAGACCCCAATGCGTTGGTGCAGGCAATTGCTGTTAAAGATGCTGTTCACTTTTTGGGAATGCCGGAAGCAAACGTTGCGTTGGCGCAACTTGTGGTCTATCTGGCCACTGCACCAAAGAGCAACGCGCTGTATTCTGCTTATAAAAAAGCTACTGCAGATGCACAGAAAACCAGCCACCTGGGTGTTCCGCTTCATATTCGAAATGCTCCCACGAAATTAATGAAAGATCTCGATTACGGAAAAGATTACAAATATGACCATCAATATGAAAATGCATATAATTATCAGAATTATTTCCCTGAAAAATTGGGTAAAAAAGAATATTATAAACCATCCAAATTCGGCTTCGAAAAAGAGATAAAGAAGAGATTGGATTGGTGGAAGAAGTTGAGAAAAGAGAATGAGGAGAAATAAATTTGAAAAAAATTGTAATAATACTTTTTATCTGGAGTATGAGCATGATGAACATAAATGCAGAAAGTGGCTACAAACTGCCACCTGAAAATATTACAAAGATATTCGATACTACACCCTTTCCTGTTATCAAGTTTGTTCCATTCGGTGAAATTGGTATCGAATACACTTACCAGAGATACAAAACCCTGGAAGAGATCTCGCTGCCATCAGTGAAGTTAGCCGGCAAAGATATTGTAAAAAGCCTGAATGCTCCTTCAAAAAAATATCCGATCACTTCTCTTAATATCCATAATTTAAGAACTGGAGATATTATCCCTATTCAACTACCGGAAAATGCAAAGATCCGAGTTTATAAATTTTCTTTTGATCACAAAAAGATTGCTGCTTCTTGCGAAACTGAAAAGGGAATAGAACTATTTATTATCGATGTTGATTCGGGAAAAACAAAACAAATAGAGGGTATTTTTATTAACGATGTGTTCGAGGATGACGGATTCTGGTGGCTGAATGATAAGAAAACACTACTCATTAAATCCATTTATCCTGAAAGAGGACTAGAACCGCAAGAATCTTTGGTACCAGATAGTCCTATTATCGAAGAGAGTATGGGTAAGAAAAGCACTGAACGAACTTATCAGCATCTACTAAAGAACAGTCACGATGAAAAACTTTTTGAATATTATTTCACTTCTCAATTGATCCTTCTTAATACTCAATCTGAAAAGATCATTAAAATCGGGAAACCCGCAATTTACAGAGAAGTTGATCTCTCTCCCGACAACCAATATCTTTTCACTGCTACTATTGAGCGTCCATTTTCATATCAGGTCCCTTATTACCGCTTTCCTGTAAAATTTGAAATTATAGATCGTCATGGTAAACTTGTACAAAAAATTTTCCAAAGACTTCTGCAAGATGAAGTTCCCATTGGTGGAACTTACATCGGACCGCGTGATTTCGAATGGCAACCACTTAAAGATGCTGTCTTGATCTGGGTGGAAGCATTGGATGAAGGTGATCCGAAAAACAAGGTGCCGCATCGCGATAAAGTAATGAGAATAATCGCTCCTTTCAAAGAAGAACCACAAGAAATATTCCGGTTGGAACACCGTTTTTCCAATATCGAATGGAGTGAAATTGAAGATGAAATAATTTTCTCCGAATACGATAGAGATAAACTCTGGAAAAAGAAATGGCTTTATAAGATCGGTACAGAAAAACCTGCACTTCTATTCGATATGAGCATCAGGGAAAAGTATGAAAACCCGGGAAATCTGGTTCGTAGGATCACTGAAAGAGGAGAACAGGTTTTTGTTAGACCCGGTAATGCTGTATTTTTTATTAATAACACTGGCGCAACTACTGAAGGTAACTTTCCGTACCTGGCAAAATTCGATCTCAAAACAAAAGAGAGTGTAGTTCTATTTCGCTGTAAGAAAGATTTTCATGAGACAATCTCAGGATTTGTTGGGGAAAAAATGGATAAGATAGCAGTCCGTAGTGAAAGCAAAACTGTTCCCCAAAATTATCATTTGTTCGATCTGAAAAACGGAGAGTGGGAAAAAATATCAGATAACAAAAATCCCTATCCTGAACTTACCAAATTGAAAGTAGAACTTATTACATATACCAGAAAGGATGGCATTCCTCTTTCGGGAACGCTTTATTTACCTTCATCTCATAAAAAAGGCGAAAGACTCCCAATCATTATCGATGCCTATCCTGTAGAACATGCAGATAGTTCTACAGCCTGCCAGATCGATATATCACCAAACAGGTTTGTTCGTTTCAGTGGAGCGACCACAAAATACATGGCTTTGCAAGGTTACGCTGTTCTTTATGGTGCTACCATTCCTATCGTGGGTGATCCGGAAACAGTGAATGAATCATTTATCGAACAAACCATAAGCAGTGTGGAAGCAGCTATTAATTATCTTAATGAAAGAGAAATTATTGATCCTGACAGAGTGGGAATTACAGGTCATAGTTATGGTGCTTTCATGGCGGCAAATATCCTTGCTTATAGTAACTTATGTGCAGCCGGTGTTGTTAAAACAGGTGCTTACAATAGAACACTTACACCGTTCGGTTTCCAAAAAGAAAGGCGTACTTTCTGGCAGGCTAAGGATTTCTACATTGAAGTATCTCCCTTTGCTCAAGCTGATAAGATTAATGAACCGCTTCTTTTAATTCACGGTGAGGATGACCCAAATTCGGGAACTTATCCAATTCAATCACGTAGAATGTATCAAGCCCTGAAGGGAAACGGAGCGATCACGCGTCTTGTTATTTTACCAAATGAGGGTCACAGTTATTATGCCAGAGAATCCTTACTTCATGTTTTGCAGGAAACCATTGAATGGTTCGATAAATATGTAAAAAATTAATAAGGTTTAAAAACTGCTATTTCATATTTGCACTAATCAGCAATAATCAGCGGTTTTTGATGTGCCTATAAATAAATTAGCACTCCTCTTTCTTGTCTGCTAAAAATAATTTGACAATCGAATGAATAAAATTAATTTGTCCTGTGTTAGCAGTCATGTAAAATCATTGCTAATGAAACGAGGATGAGTAAATGAAAAAAAATGAAATTCGGCAGGAAAAGGTTTTAACCCACTTGGTGGATGAATATATCCAGACGAGTGAACCTGTTTCTTCCAAATTAATATGCGAAAAATATGTTCAATCAGCCAGCCCGGCAACTATCCGTATCGACCTTAACAAGCTGGAAAAAGATAACATGATATACCAGCCTCATACATCGGCTGGTAGAATTCCTACTATAAAGGGATACCGAACTTATGTTAATAAAATCACCCATCAGATAGCCAACGTAAAATACGATAAAAGCGAATTACTACGCGGAATTCTGGTAAAATATTATAAAGATACCCCGCTGGCTCTACATTACATTATGCAGCTTCTTGCGCGAGAAACCGATCAGTTGAGTTTTGTTGCTGAACCTGAAATATCTTACGGACACCTGGAAAAACTCGATGTTTTCAAAATTTCAGAAAATAAACTTTTATTCGTGGTGAGCCTAGATTCCGGTCTGGATAAAACTGTTATTTTAAAATGTGATCAGACTTTAACGGAACAGCAACTTCGGGCGTTAGTTAGATATATGAATGATGAACTTGTTGGTTTGCAGATTTATGATATCCAGAACAAGATCCTGGATGAGATCGCAGAAAAAATAACCGAAGAAAATACCATACTAAAATTATTTATCCAGGAACTTCAGAATGCACTTTCGGAAATTAGTAATTATTTCATCCATTTCGATGGAAATATTTCTTTTCTGGAACAGCCGGAATTTAATGAAAAAAGTTCCATCCTCACCTTTTTAGGATTCATTCAACGGCAAGATCACCTGATAAACCTGATGCAAAAAAGTAAGGAAGAAAAACAGTGGCAGGTTCTAATGGGGGAAGATCTCGGTCAACCGGAATTAACCAGCTACTCCCTGATATTCGCTAAATATGAGATCTTTGGTATTCCCGGATATTTAGGCGTTCTTGGACCTGTTCGAATGGATTACAATAAAAATATTCCCATCATCAGGGATATAGCTCAAACAATTACTAACACCACAAAAAAAGGAATGGTGGTACCAAAAAATGATCAATAATGAAAAGACCGTAAAAACGGAATCAGCGGCAGGTGAAGAAAAGCCGAAAAAAAAGGTTAAACTTACTCTTACTGAAAAATATGAAAAGCTGCAGGCTGAATATGATGAGATAAAAGATAAGTGGATGCGCAATGTAGCAGAATTTGATAACTTCCGTCGCAGGAATATTGCCGAGAAATCTGATTGGATAAAAAATGCTAACGAACGTCTGGTTTTGGAATTTTGTGATGTTCTTGATAACTTTGAACGTGCCCTGCATCCAGAAATTGAAAAGAACAGGGAATCATTTGAAAAAGGTATCGAACTGATCTTTCAGCAATTGGACGGAGTCTTAAAAAAGGAAGGCGTAGAAAAGATAGAAGCATTGGGAAAAGATTTTGATCCGCAGTTCCATGAAGCCCTTGCTCATATTCCTTCAAAAGAAAAGGAAAATAAAATCGTAGCTGTTATTCAGAATGGTTACAGCATGAATAAAAAAATTATCCGCCCGGCACGGGTAGCCGTATCGAACGGTGAGAAACCAAAAGAAAAAAATAAAAAATAAAATGTTCGCCTTCTCTGTACCACTCTTGAGTGGTTAGATACGGCGTGATAAAGGAGGAAACATGGGTAAAATAATAGGAATCGATCTGGGTACAACAAATTCCTGTGTAAGTGTAATGGAAGGTGGCAAACCTGTTGTTATTCAGAATGCTGAAGGAGGTCGTACAACTCCCTCTGTAGTTGCTTTCACAAAAGACAAACAAAGGCTGGTTGGGCAGTTGGCAAAACGCCAGGCAGTGACCAATCCACGCAATACGATCTCTTCGATCAAAAGATTTATGGGGCGTCAACTGAACGAAGTTGCTAATGAAATAAAAAGTATAAATTACCAGATAAAAGGTGGTAAATTCGGAGAAGCCACTGTTCATGTAGATATCGAGAACAAAGATTTTACACCTCAGGAAATTTCAGCTATGGTTTTAAACAAAATGAAAGAAACTGCCGAAGCTCATCTTGGTCAAAAAGTAACTGAAGCTGTTATCACTGTACCGGCATATTTCAACGATGCTCAGCGTCAGGCTACAAAAGATGCAGGAAAAATTGCCGGCTTAGAAGTGAAGCGTATCATAAACGAACCTACTGCAGCAGCCCTGGCTTATGGAATGGAAAATAAAAAAGAAGAAAAAGTAGCTGTTTACGACCTTGGTGGCGGGACTTTTGATATTTCTATTTTGGAAGTAGCAGAAGGAGTGGTAGAAGTGCTCTCAACAAATGGTAATACACATCTGGGTGGAGATGATTTCGATAAAAAGATTATGGATTGGATTCTTGAAGAATTTAAAAAGCAAGAAGGTATTAACCTTTCCGGCGATCCGATGGCTATGCAGAGAGTCAAAGAAGCTGCTGAAAAAGCAAAGATAGAACTTTCCGGGACTCAGACAACTAATATCAATTTGCCGTTCATCACAGCAGATGCCGGCGGCCCAAAACATCTGAACCTTGATCTTACACTTTCTCAATTCAACAGGATGACAAGCGAGCTTGTGGCACATTCTATAGATCCGTGTAAACTTGCACTTAAAGATGCCAAGCTAAAAGTAGAAGATATAGATGAAATACTTCTGGTAGGTGGCAGCACCAGGATTCCGGCTGTTATAGAAGCAGTGGAAAAATTCTTTGGGAAAAAACCCAGTAAAGGTGTCAATCCCGATGAAGTAGTTGCAGTCGGTGCAGCAATCCAGGGTGGTATTCTATCTGGTGATGAAGATCTAAAAGATATTCTACTGCTCGATGTTACACCCCTTTCTCTGGGTATTGAAACTCTTGGTGGAGTTATGACCACTCTTATCGAAAGAAATACAACCATTCCAACCAAGAAAAGCCAGATATTTTCTACTGCAGCAGATAATCAACCGGCTGTTTCTATTGTTGTTCTGCAGGGAGAACGTTCCATGGCTTCGGATAATAGAAGACTTGGCAATTTTGAACTGACCGGAATTCCTGCAGCACCTCGCGGTATGCCGCAAATCGAAGTTACTTTTGATATCGATGCTAACGGTATTCTGCATGTTCATGCTCAGGATAAGGGAACTGGTAAAGAGCAATCGATCAAGATCGAAAGATCGGGATCACTTAATGAAGAAGAAATTGATAGAATGGTGAAAGATGCCGAAGCGCATGCCGATGAAGACAAAAATCAAAAAGATTCCATCCAAGCACGAAATGAACTGGACACATTGATCTTCTCCACAGAAAAAAGTCTGGGTGAACATGGTGACAAACTGAAACCGGAAGAGAAAAAAGATGTGGAAGATGCTATCAAAGAAGCTAAAGAAAAACTGGAAGAACTCGATAAAAAGTCTGCGTCTAAAGAAGAATTTGAAGCCGTGCGCGATGAACTTGCCAAGAAAGCACAAAAGATCGGTGAGATAATTTATGCGGAAATGCAAAAACAACAAGCAGCCCAAGGCGGACCCGGTCCCGATATGAAAGATGCTGAATTTGATCCCGGTAAAATGGGTGGTGAACAGGCGCAGGAACAACCTAAAGCAGATGAACCGGTTGACGCAGATTTTGAAGTGGTGGACGAAGATAAATAAATTTATATATCCTTACGGAAATTCTCCGCAAGGTTTATTTTTTTCAAAGGATACTAAGTGGCTAAAAGAGATTACTATGAAGTTCTGGGTGTAGATAAAAACGCTTCGACAGCAGAAATTAAAAAAGCCTATCGCAAACTGGCAATGAAGTTTCATCCTGATAAAAACAAAGACAACAAAGCAGCTGAAGAAAAATTTAAGGAAGCTTCCGAAGCTTACGAAGTTCTGAGCGACTCCAACAAAAAGCAAAAGTATGATCAATTCGGTCATGCAGGGTTGGAAGGTGCTTTTGGCGGGCATGGTTTCACCTGGGATAATTTTACACATGCTGGTGATTTTTCCGATATTTTTGGAAGTGGTGGTTTAGGCAGTATTTTTGAACATCTTTTCGGTGGTTCGTTCGGAATGGGTAGAAGCTCCCGCAGTAACAATCGCGGTGAAGACCTGCAGATATCACTTTCCCTTACTCTGGAAGAAATTGCCAGAGGTGTAGAAAAAAAAATCAAAATAAATGTAAAAGATACATGTGATAAATGTAATGGTTCAGGTTCTGCTGATGGGAAAGTTCAAACATGTAATCAGTGCCACGGTTCCGGTCAGGTAAGGCAATTAACACGTTCTCTTTTTGGACAAATGCAAACAATAGTAACCTGCCCTTCCTGTAATGGAGAAGGAAAGATAATTAAAAATAAATGTCCCAAATGCAATGGTGACGGTAGAATCTCAAAAACCAAAACAATTAGCATCAGCATCCCTGCCGGAGTTGCCGAAGGACAATACATTCGTCTGCGAGAACAGGGTAATCGTGGCAAACGCGGTGCTCAGAGTGGAGATATCTTAGTTCTTATCCGCGAAAAAGAGCACAAGATCTTCGAAAGAGATGGTAGCCATCTGATCTGTGAATATCCCATCAGTTTTTCACAGGCTGCATTGGGTTCAGAATTACGAGTTCCCACTCTTACTGGAAATGTAAAAATGAAAGTACCTGCTGGTACACAATCTGGAAAAGTATTCCGGCTTCGATCTCAGGGACTTCCACATACGAACAGTTCTTACCATGGTGATCTTTATATAAAAGTACGTGTAATCACACCAACCAGAATTAACGCAGAAGAAAAAGAACTTCTAAATAAACTCAGCCAGTTCGATTCCGATAAAAAACTGCGACCGGAAAAAAGTTTTTTTGAAAAATTGAAAGGTTTCTTTGTTTAAGGTTACCTGTGAAAAGATTAATAATTTAATGGGATTGTTTCCCTTCTTTAGATAAAGAGGGGTCAGGGGAGTTTGAATGCCTGGATTCTTTGTGCCACAGCTTGCTACCGGTGATGTCAGCATTGTAATCAACGGTGAAGAATTCCACCATATAATTCATGTATTCCGAAAGAAAATCGGTGAAGAAATCCTGCTGACAAATGGAAAAGGAATTCTGTCAAAAGCAACTATCGCTTCCACTGATAAGAAAGAACTAACTGCCAACGTCCTGGAAATATGGGAGGAAAAAACATCTCAGCCTAAAATAACCATTGCATTTCCACTACTCAAAAACAAACACGATTCCCTCATTGTAGAAAAACTCACCGAACTGGGAGTGAAAGAGTTCTTTCCGCTTATAACAGAAAGAACCGTACGGCAACCATCTAAAAATACACTGGATAAATTTACAAAAATAGCCATTTCTGCTATCAAACAGTGTGACAATGCATTTCTACCAAAAATTCATGAATTTTCTACACTAAAGGTATTGATTGATAAATTGCAAAAAATGCACAAACAACCCCTGGTGGCGTTGGAAACAGGTGAACACCGTCTTTTAGTCAATGTTGTACAAGAATTCAATGAACAGGAGTTGTGTCTTATATTTGGTCCTGAAGGAGGATTTAGTCCTGCTGAAATTGATTTTCTACATCAGAAAAATATTCCTATCTTTACGTTGGGCAATCATGTCCTAAGGGCAGAAACAGCAGCTATTACATCAGTTTCGCAGTTGCTGGGATTTTATCTGAAGCAAAACCCGAAATATTATTAAAATGAAAGAGATAATAAAAATAATCGTCGATACGATCGTGGGAACCCGTTTCTGGAATAAAACGTTCATCGTGGGTGGATATGTTCGTGACCTGATAATGGAAAAAGAAAGCCCGGATCTGGACATTGTGGTTGCACTTGAAAATGGTGGAAATGAATTAGCCCAATTTTTATATGAAAAAGGGATTTCCACAAAACCTGTGATCTTTGAAAGATTCGGCACTGCTATAGTTAATATCGATGATCATCAAATAGAATTCGTAATGACTCGAAAGGAAGCATATTCTCCACATTCACGCAAACCCGATGTTGCGTCTGGTAGTTTAGAAGAAGATATTCAGCGGCGGGATTTCACGATCAACTCGCTATCGATGAATATAAATACAGGTGATATCAGCGACCTTACAGGCAAAGGTCGGGAAGATATTACAGATAAAATTATTCGTACTGTTTCCGATCCTGAAATCACTTTAAAAGAAGATCCCCTGCGTATGCTACGTGCAGTTCGTTTTGCTGTACAACTGAATTTTGAGATCGAAGCGCAAACGCAGGACGGCATTAAACAACAAGCTGATCAATTAACGCATATTTCCTGGGAACGAAAACGAGATGAACTTACAAAAATACTGCTTTCCGGGTATCCTGCTCAAGGTATCGAAATGTTAAAACATTTGGGGCTGATTAAGCATCTGATTCCTGAACTGGAAGAAATATTTTCTCTTCCCGCTGAAAACAATGATGACCTGGATGTTTATTCGCATTCTCTCAAAGTTATGGAGCAAGTTCGTCCTTATCTTAGTTTACGTTTGGCAGGACTTCTGCATAATATTGCAAAAGGAACAATTCCAAAAGAAGCTGAAATTAATTTCGCGAATTTTGAAACTCAAGATGCTTTATTAATTAAGCAGATTTTAAAGAGATTGATGTTCCCGAATGAGGTTATTAAGGAAGTAATTTTCCTGGTGGATAATTATACACGTTTAGATTCTATGGAAAACATGGAAACGCTTTCCAATACATTTGTTATGGGATTTATAAAGGAAATGAGGGGTAATCTGGATATTCTATTTGAATTCATACAGGCAGATAAGATCAGTCATATTCCCAAATATTGCAAACCGGATTTCATTCCTGTGCTAAAAAAAAGAATAGACAAGATAAGAAAAATATTCGAAGGAAGAACCATGCCCGTAAAAGGTGTGGATATTATAGAATATTTTAATATTTCGGCTGGAGAAAAAGTTGGCGAATTACTAAAAAAAGCAGAAAATATCTGGTGGGAACGTCCTGAGTGGACGAAAGAATTGATCTTGAAAGAAATAAAATTATAGGAGGATATAATGGATAGTAACAAGAATGAAAGCAAAGTAACTAAAACAGTTCGTGATGGTGTGGTTAAGGCAATCCATACTGGTGAAGACATCGCTAAAACTGTGGGAATCATTACCAGGGAAATTATCAAAACAACTAAAGATGAGGACATGAATACAAAAGAAAAAGCACAAAAACTTGCCAAAGAAGCACTGGAAGGCGTTAAAGAGGGTTATAAAAAAGCCCAGCCGCCAACCGAGGAATTTGTAAAAAAAGCATCTAAATCCATTTTTGAAACATTTAAGGAATACGCTCCCAAAGTTGCTCATTTCTCAAAAGATGTTTTCGAAGGAATCCGCGACGGCGCCAAAGAAGTTCTCGACGAAAGCAAGAAAAAACCGGAAGAAAAGGAAGAAGAAAAAGAAGAATAAAATACTGAAGGTTCTGGGTTCTCTCACATAAATTCTCGATTCACACTCTCCGGCAATTGCCGGATTACTGCGAATCAAGTCTTATCTCGTTCCTATCCGGCAGTTGCCGGATGGGAACGGAACATAGTGCGAAACCCCGTTTCGTTATAAAGTAACTTTGAAAAAGTTTATAAGCAAGATTCTCTCTGGTAAACTTTTTCAAAGTTCAATTAAACTATTTTAACAGTAACATTTTCTTTAATTCAACAAAACTCTCCGTTTGTAATTTATAAAGATACACCCCAGAGCTGCAATTTTCTGCATTCCATAGATAATCATGTTTACCGGAATTGAACCTTTGAGATTCTATTATTTGCCCCTTCAAGTTAAATATGGAAAGAACTCCAAATTCATTTTCCCTGATATCAAATTGTATGTTAGTTACCGGATTGAAAGGATTGGGATAATTCTGGTAGAGTTTAGTAATTATAGGGATTACAACTCCCCCTGAACCAGATACATCATTCACAGTAACATTCCACAGGAAGTTCAGTTCATCTCGTGTGCCAAAGTTATCCGTAACATAGAGTGTTATCTCATATTCACCGGCTGAGTTTTCGTCGGTAATAAAATCGAATGTACTTACCACGGATACTTCTTCACCTTCTACCTGCCAGCTATATTCAAGGTCATTTCCATCAGGGTCGTAAGCATTGATGGAGAAGTTGATCACATCTCCCTCATCTATCGTGATATCTCCCTCAGGAGGAATGAGTTCATCCACAACTATCGGTTGGTCAACATCGTTCACGGTAATATCCCAGGAATAATTCAAAGTATTTCTGGAAACGCTTCCAGAAATACTACGAGTTCCAAAATTATCTGTAACTTCTAATGTTACTAAATACTCTCCTGCCGAAGTGTAATCAGTTATGAAATCATATGTACTTATAATGGAGACTTCTACTCCATCTAATTTCCAACTATACTCTAATGGATTACCATCAGGATCGTAAGCATCTATAAAGAAGTTGATAGTTTCAGTTTCATCGATGGTTACAGGTCCAGGTGGAGGTTGAATATCATTTACTACGATTTCCTGATCTACATCATTTACAGTAACATTCCATTCAAAATACAAAGAATTGTCAGTGAAATTATCGGTCACATCCAGAGTTACAAGATACAAACCTGCTGATGTGTAATCTGTTGTGAAATCATAAGTACTTATTGTGGAGACTTCTACACCATCTAATTTCCAGCTATACTCTAATGGATTACCATCAGGATCGAAAGCATCTATAAAGAAGTTGATGGTCTCAGTTTCATCGATGGTAATTGCCCCAGGTGGAGGTTGAATATCATTTACTACAATTTCCTGATCTACATCATTCACTGTAACATTCCATTCATAATACAAAGAATTGTCAGTGAAATTATCGGTAACAAAAAGCGTGACAGAATAAATTCCTGATGAAGTGTAATTTGTAGTAAAGAGATATGTACTGTCTGTGGAAACTCCAACTCCGTCAAGTTGCCAACTGTACTCCAGTGGATTCCCATCCGGATCGTAAGCATCTATAAAGAAGTTGATAGTTTCAGTTTCATCGATGGTTACAGGTCCAGGTGGAGGTTGAATATCATTTACTACAATTTCCTGATCTACATCATTCACTGTAACATTCCACTCATAATACAAAGAATTATCACTGAAATTATCGGTCACATCCAGAGTTACAAAATAGTTTCCTGCCGAAGTATAATCAGTTATGAAATCATATGAACTAACTGTTGAGACCCCAACTCCATCAAGTTCCCAACTATATTCAAGAGGATTCCCATCCGGATCATAAGCATCGATAAAGAAGTTGATGGTGTCCATTTCATCGATGGTTACAGGCCCTGGAGGAGGCTGAATATTGTTCACTACAATCTCTTGATCTACATCGTTAACAATAAGTTGCCATTCCTGGTAATCGATTGCTCTCGATTCTGAATCTATATTTATCTCACTTGCTTTATTGGATGCTGATATACCTGAAAAGCCAAATGTCCTTTCAGCTACTCCATCATCTACAATGCATTTTATCATATACGTTCCAGCAGAAGTATAATTGGTTGTATGAGTATAAGTGCTATCGGTTTGTCCGGTTTGAGGAACTTCATCTATATACCACTGGAAAGAAAGGATATCTCCATCGATATCACTGGCACTGATCCAGAATAACTGTGATTCGGTTTCATTGATCGTAATAGGAGAATATGAAGGAAAATAAGAATCTATCACAGGATCGTCATTCACGTTATCAATAGTAACTCTAACTTCATCATCTACAGATTCCAGGCTGTCATCTGTTGCTGTGAATGTAATATCTTCAAATCCAAACCAGTCGGGATCGGGTGTTAACGTAACTATCCCGGAAACTATGCTCACATCGATATAAGTATTACCTGAATAGGAAAATGTCAAAACATCTCCATAAGGAAGATCTGCATCATCGAACACATTATTCAGATCTATAGAAGAATTGGAAGTGTCTTCATCGAAAGAGAAATCTGTTATGGGATTTTGGACAATTGGTGTGGAGTTCAACACCGTTATATAATCTATTTTAGTTTCGATATCGGTGGAATCATTTATGTTGGTTACTGTTAAAGAAACCGTGTAAGCACCTCGATTGTAATATTCGTTAGTGGGATCCTGCACAGCAGAATTATTGCCATCACCAAAATCCCAATTCCATTCATCAATCACACCTGTTCCTTGCGAAGAAAGATCAGTAAAAATAACTTGCAAAGGTGAGTATCCATTTGTTGTATCCGCTGTAAAATCTGCTATTGGAGGAATTGGGTTTAAAATTTGATCATAATAATAAGCTCCCATATCTGCTATTGTACCGTCCGGGTCCAATGGTGATGCAGGATCTCCAGCATCTATGCACGGGGAGGTTGACTGCAGGTGGTAATCTCCGATTGACGGATTAACAAATAACGGGTTAGTATCTATATTACCAGACAGCCAGTTTACAGTTCCGTTATTGTTTGTTACAATTCCAGTTTCTCCACCCTGAATATCGGAATAAGATATTGTGATTGAATTAGGATCCCAATAATCATAAAAATAGATCTCTTCCGGAGTATCATTCCACATAATACAATTTACAAAACTCGAAGAGAAACCATCTTTACAAAAAATCCCACCACCATAAGAAGCAGAATTACCCGTTATGGTTACATTCTGTAGATTCGTATTGGAATTACCTTTAAAGAAAATTCCACCACCATTTGAAATAGCAGAATTGTCTGATATTGTTACATACTCTAAACTCGGACTTGAGTAAGAACAGGAAATCCCACCACCATGTGAACTAGCAGAATTTTCGCTGATCGTCACATTGATTAAACTTGGGTTGGAATTACTGTAACAGTTTAATCCGCCACCGCTACCATTAAAGGCTGTATTCCCACTGATCGTCACATTCACTAAACTCGGAGAGGAATTAGAACAACAATAAATTCCACCGCCATTATAAGCACTATTTCCGCTAACCGTCACATTCTCAAAACTAGGGCTTGACTCCACGCAAATAATCCCACCTCCTCCAAACCAGTTAGACTTACTGTAAACCCCAATCATTGTCAGGCTTTCAATTACGATGTCCTGATCTTGATGAAAAGCTAGTCCACCTATCAAACCCTCAGCATCCAAAATAACGCCATTCTCTGATTCTCCGGATAAAGAAACATAACTAACCATATTGAGGGGGAAATGCTCCCCGGTCGTGGACGGACTGTAAACACCGTCGGCAAGATGAATCGTATGGGGATTGAGACTATCAGCCTGGATTTTCGAAAGAGCAAAGTATATGGTTCGTAGAGGATCAACAGACGATTGACCGCTGTTAGTGTCATCTCCAGCAGGATTCACATACAAGTCGCTGTTTACCCTTTCAATTTTACTATGAAGAATATCAAAGGTGAAATTTCCTAATGGTTGCGCAAAATAATCCGTGGGATCAATAACTGTGAAGGTATCCACAACAACATCAATGATGGAGCTGGCATACAACTCATTTCCCAAACCGGCGTAGTTGAAGTAAATATTACAGCGATTCTCAGTATCAAAATATGGGATGCAATCCGACCAACAGTAAATCCCGCCACCAATAGAAGCCGTATTTCCACTGATCGTTACATTTTCCAAACTCGGGTTACAATTATTGCGTAAGCAAATCCCGCCACCTTGATCGTAGGCTGTATTCCCGGTGATCGTCACATTCTCCAAACTCGGGTTGCAATTATCGCTTAAGTAAATCCCACCACCCACAGAAGCGGTATGTCCACTGATCGTTACATTTAACAAAGTCGGATTGGATGAACTACCAATAACTATCCCACTGCCCTCATTGTCACTCACTATCACATTTACCAAAATCGGGTTTGAACTATATCCACAAAAAATTCCCCAACAACCATTCTCGCTTACCGTCACAGACTCAAGACTGGGGCTGGAATCAATACAGTAAATTCCGGTACCTGTATTTCCATTGATCGTCAAATTGACTAAACTCGGACTGGAATCCCAATCTAAGTAAATCCCCTGACCTGTATTGTTCCTCACCTTCATATTCTCAAGACTAGGGTTGGAGTAAAACCGGCAGCCAATCCCACCCCCTAAATTACTCGAACCGTTTATGACGGTAAATCCGCTCAATACAGCCGTCAAAGTTTCCCCGTTTTCAAAGGTCACTACACTTCCAACTTGATTTCCATTAATAATGGTTGAAGAAATATAAGCTGTATCTTGAGTAGTTAAATAAAGACTGCCTATTGTAATGTTCTTACCTGCATAATTTATGTTCTCAAGATAAGTCCCAGGTTGCACAAGTATTGTATCACCATTTACAGATGCAGTAATTGCAGAATAAAATGTTGTATAGTCGTCTGGGATATTAATAATAGTTGAGAATAGAAATGTTGATAAAATAAGAAAAAATAAAATAAATAATATGGTTTTCATAAATACCTCCAATTTTGGTTTTTGAAATATTCATACCTTTAAAGTAAGTGCAAAATATGTACTAGTAAAAATTATCTAAAATGGTGACATCGCAAAATCTCCAGCACCTTACAGTCACCTGAATTAACATGTTATCTACACGTGTTAAGGGTACCAAGATAAGAGTCCCTAGTTTCTTTATCTTCGAATTTAGAGTAAATTCTTTCATTCAACAGTTTCTTCATACATTCGATAACAATATCTTGTAAATGATGTAGATGCTTTAGATACTCAATAGGTTCTTTGTTTGCTACTATATTTCCGTGCACAATTCGAGATCTAATTTCGTAAAGCTGAAAGATATCATCAAAATTACACCCGGGTTTTGATTCTAAAATTGAGGATACTCGCGTACAAATGGTTTCCGTAGCTGCTCCTGGTGTATCTTTAGAGAATATGGCCTCAAGAGTATTCATGAGAAACATGAAGGACACAATCCAATGTGTATGATGGAATGCCAAAAATAAAAAATAAATGGCATTGTGACATCGTGGTGAAATTCCATCCATTTTCGTAAGATTCTGAAATCCAGTGTCTATAATAAGAAGTTCCTCTTTAGTGTATGGAATTGGATTTTTCTCGAATTCATGAATGTAAGTAATTGTTGAATTCAAACGAGAGCATTTTTTAATGTTATCTTTGCACAGGCGATATTGTATAAAAGGAGGTTTGCCCTGACTAAAAATTCTGAAAGATAGAAGTAGAAAATTGACTTTTATACAATATTTTGTGATATCATCGTGATCAAATATTAAAGCCCAAGATGGATCGGTCATGTATTCGATATCTAAAGGTGAAAATAAATCAATACTTGGAATTTCTTCATTAGCACTAAATCTTCCAATTTTCAGTTGTTCTCCTGAAAATTGGAAAGGATCATTATGTAAATATTCAAATTGGAATAATGGCATCACTATTTTCATAATTTCTACCTCTTAGATTAAAGTTATTTTCAATAACGAAACTGGTTTTTGGTGATTTTAGAGTCAAGGAATAAATAATAAACCGTTGAAAAGGTTCTGGGTTCTGGGTTTTGGGTTTTGGGTTAGTCTTATCTCGTTCCTATCCGGCAGTTGCCGGATGGGAATGGAACACGGTGCGAATCCCCGTTTCGTTATAAGATGTGGGAAATTAGGACAGAACAATGTTCTATCCCTACAGTAATTCTTTGGACTTGCCCCGATGTGAAACTTGGGGCGAGAAAAAATCACAATCCTCGACTCACACTTCAGTCTTCGCTACGCCGCGACAAGTCGTTGCGAGTCAAGTCTTGCTATAAACTTTTTTGTAACTCGACCTGCCAGGTCGAGAGAGCGACCAAGCTGGTCGCTTCACGAATCTCAATCTCTCCGAGATTCTTCTCGACTCGTCGTAAACTTACGAGTCGAAAGTAATGCACGAATTGGGACAAAACAAGAAATCTTTCAACTGTGCCTTCTCCGTTTGGGAGAAGGTGTCTGACAACACTTGTGTGGTGCAGACGGATAAGGCAATTCTCTCAGCGGCTTCTTATGCTTGTCAGCCTTTGGCTGGTTCCCTCTATTTGAGCGAAGCGTTAAAGAGAGGGATAGCCTGCCTTCGTTGAACTACGGCAAGGCAGGCAGGGTGAGTTAAAAAAGATTTTCTTACTTCTCAACCCCCTCTAACTCCCCCTATTTAGGGGGAGGATCTATCTCCTTTTGCTGCAAGTAGTTCCCTTCCCCTTCGATAGGGGGAAGGGTTAGGGATGGGGGCCGTTATAATTTAAAGAAATAATTTGACTTCTAAACAAAGATGTCCAATTCTAACCGGCATAGAATTCGATTAACTATATGAGTTCTACAAAATAGAGTGTTTTTGTCATCCTGCTTGCCAAGTCGAAGCGAGCGAAGACTGGAGGAATTCTTTCAATTTTTCATACGAAGGATCTCTGCTTATAATGAGAACTTGTCCGGCTCAGATGGATTCTTCGTCGAATGCCTATGTAAGTTCATCCTCAGACCGTGTCCGGCTTTTGACGGAAAGACAGATATTTTTCTATTTTTCAGAACTCATGATTAAATATTTAATAGGAGATAATGATGATTAATTTTTTAAAAAGCAAAGCATTCCTGCTGATTATTTTATCCTTACTATTTATGAGTTCTTCTCTGTTTGCAACAAAAGAGAGTTATAAAGTATTATGGAAGGAAGTACAAAATTCGGAGAGTAAAGGACTGCCAAAATCCACGTTGAATATAGTCGAGCAGATCTATGAAAAGGCAAAAGCTGAAAATAATGCTTCTCAATTTGTGAAAGCTGTGATCCACAAAATGAAGTTCTCTGTTCAAGTAGAAGAATTCTCCGAAATAAAACTGATAAACAATTTAAGTGAAGAGATAGTCGATTCTAAATTTCCCATAAAACCGGTTTTACATTCCATTCTGGCAGATTGTTACTGGCAGTATTTCCAACGAAACCAGTGGAAATTCTACAACAGAACAGAAACCATCAACTTCCAGCAGGACGATGTAAGCACCTGGGACCTGAAAAAAATATCGGTCGAAGTTATCGAACATTACCGGCTTTCATTAGAAAAATCAGACGAATTGAAAAATATACAATTAGATGATTATAATGATATTCTATCCATCGGAAATACCAGGAACCTGCGCCCCACGCTTTATGATTTCCTGGCTCATCGTGCTGTGGATCTGTTTATGAATACGCAATCGGGTTTGATCTCACCCGCATATCAATTCAAGATAAGCGCTGCAGGTTACTTCCTACCGGCAGATAGATTCGTATATCTGAATATCGTCAGCCGGGATTCTCTTTCGCTGGAATATAATGCTCTTTTAATTCTGCAGGACCTGGTTCAATTCCATCTTAAAGATAAAGTGCCGGATGCACTTGTAGATGTCGATCTTAAACGATTGGATTTTGTTTATTACAATTCCGTTATCGAAAACAAAGACGAACTCTATGAAAAAGCACTTATCAAGTTAGAAAAGAAGTACGCCAACCTGCCGGCATCTGCCGAAATTTCCTATGCTCTTGCTAATTACTATTACCAGTTGGGAAATCTTTACTATCCACGGATTTCCGAAGATAATAGATGGTATTTCAAAAAAGCTTTTGACCTCTGCCGGAAAATAATCAAAAAATTCCCGGATACGATCGGTGCGGGAAACAGCAAATACCTGATCTCCAATATTACTGCAAAAGATATGTCGCTCCAGACAGAAAGAGTTTATCTGCCGCAACAAAAGTCGTTAGGACTGCTGAGTTACAGAAATGTGAACAAATTCTATTTCAAGGTAATAGAGATAACAACCAACGAACGAGACCAATTCCAATACAATTATGATTACAATAATGAAAAGAAACTGAAAAAGTATATTTCACGACAGGCAGATGGAAAATGGAACATCTCTTTTCCAGATGAAGGAGATTTCCAAAGGCACTCGATGGAAATTAACATCCCCGAACTGAACATTGGAGAATACCTGTTACTTGTCAGCGATAATCCTGATTTCAGCATCGACGGGAACGCCGTTACCTACTCTTTTCTCACAGTTTCAAATATCAGTTTTATTCAGAGAGATATAAAAAGCAAAAGAAAAGATTTCTATGTGCTTCACAGAAAAACAGGAAAGCCCCTGTCCGACGTGAAAGCAAATGTCTGGTTCAGAGAATATAACTATGATAAAAGAAAATACGTAAAAGTTAAATTCCCGGAAAGTTTCACCACGAATGAAGAAGGATATTTCAGCATTCCCATGCCGATAAAACCAAAAAGCAATTCTTCATATTATATAGAATTCATTTATGGAAATGACAGGCTATTCACAGATGATTCTTTCTACGATTATTATTACGATCATGAGAAGGATAATATTCTAAGGACTTTCTTCTTTACAGACCGTGCCATCTACCGCCCCGGGCAGACAGTTTACTTCAAAGGAATTATGATAGAGACCAATGAAAAGAATCACGAAAACGAAATTAAAACCAATTTCCAAACCAGAGTTTTTATGTATGATGTGAATTACCAGGAAATTTCCAGCCTGAACCTGACGACCAATGATTACGGAACTATCAGCGGCAGCTTTATGATCCCGCAAGGTGTTCTTACCGGAAATTTCCAAATAACCAATGATTACGGAAGCATAAATATTTCTGTAGAAGAATACAAACGTCCAAAATTTGAAATTAAAATAGACCGACCCAAAGAGAGCTTCAAGATCAACGATAATGTTAAGGTCAAAGGTTCTGCAAAAGCTTATGCAGGATTCAACATCGATAATGCCGACCTCACCTATCGGGTTGTGAGAACGGTTTCATTTCCATATTGGTGGTATTATTGGAGATGCCTTCCATATAATACATCTCAGGTAGAGATCACAAACGGAAAAGCAAAAACAGATGAGAATGGAAAGTTCGAGATAGAGTTTAAAGCAATTCCTGACCTTAAAATATCGGAAAAAGATGATCCCACTTTTACCTACCAGGTGTTCGTTGATGTTACCGATATCAACGGCGAAACTCACAGCGCTCAGCAATATGTTTATGTGGGTTATACAGCACTGCGTCTGGATTTGCAAATTCACGACAAAATAAATAAAGACAAAGATTCCTATTCCTGTATTATTAATTCACAGAACCTGAACGGTGAATTTGAACCTGCAAAAGGTGATGTGCATATTTACAAATTGAAATCCCCCGATAGAATATTTCGCCGGAAATTGTGGGAAAGAGCAGATAAATTCCTGGTCGATAAAGAGATGTATTCTTCCTGGTTTCCGCATGATGCTTTCACAAATGAAGATGACTTCTATAATTGGGAAAAGGAAAAAACCGCTTTTGAAATAAAGTTCGATACAGAGCAAGATAAGAACCTGGATTTGAAGAACCTGAAACAATGGGAACAGGGTGTTTACCTAATCGAACTTCATTCCAAAGACAAATATGGAAAGGAAGTAAAAGATATTAAGTATTTCACGCTTTATTCCGAAAAGGAAAAGAACCTGCCCTATAAAATGTTCAACTGGTTCGTGTTGGAAAGCTATAACTTGGAACCCGGAGATAAAGCAAAGATATTGATAGGCTCCAGCGCAGATAATGTGAAGGTTTTATATGAGATCGAACAGGATGATAAAATACTTCAGAAGAAATGGATTAAACTAAACGCCCAGCAGAAGCTCATCGAAATCCCGATAAAAGAGGAATACCGTGGAAATATAACCGCCCATCTCACATTCGTTAAACATAACAGGCTTTATATAAACAGCTATACGATAAACGTTCCCTGGACGAATAAGCAATTGAAATTGGAGTTCGAAACATTCAGAGATAAATTGCTTCCCGGCGAAAAGGAAGAATGGCGAATCAAGATAAAAGACAACGAGGGCGATAAAGTTGCTGCCGAAATGATGGCAACACTCTATGATGCTTCCCTAGATGCGTTCAGAGCGAATTACTGGTATTTTGGTATCAATCCTTATTATTACGGACAACTTTCCTGGCATATAAACCAGGGATTCGATACGGAATATTCCACCCTAATCGCCGATTACTGGAATGAATACTTCTCTATGCCATACAAAGAATATGATGCTTTGAACTGGTTTGGAATGAACTGGTATGGTGGTTATTATGGAAGAAGCAGGATGATGTTTAAATCAAAAGGAACAGGAGAACTCAGAGAAGAATTTGCCAGCCTAGAAGCAGAAGAGACACTCAGTGATCACGCAGTTTCTGCTCAAGAATCTAAAAAAGAAATAATGCCCACAACGAGTGTAGCAGGTGGTCTCGATGGAAAAAATGGTCTGGATGTAATCACCGCCGGTGCTGAGGACAAGCGGTTGCACGAAGTTGATCTTTCAACAGTAAAAGCTCGAACCAATTTCAATGAAACTGCTTTCTTCTATCCTCAACTTAAAACCAACGAAGAAGGTGATGTGATAATCTCCTTCACTATTCCGGAAGCTTTAACGAAATGGAAAATGATGGGG
>JAUXIJ010000048.1 GCA_030621085.1 Candidatus Cloacimonadota bacterium
TTTGTAAGTTCCCGTGGACGTAGTGTTAAACGATGTTCCGCTTCGATACGGTTGCGAGTCTTTTAATAGGGGCACGCCGCCGTTAATCAACATGGAGCGAAGCGGAATGTTGATTAACAAACTATAGTTATTAAGAAAGTTCGTAATAACTCCAACTTTTCGGTTCGCAATAACTCCGTGCTTATGTCTCACTTTTTTCATTTTCAATTTCCAAATCATCTAACGGACTTTTGATATTCCGTATTGCTTCCGATGTTATGTGTGTATAAATTTCAGTCGTTTTAATATTTTTATGTCCTAATAGACGTTGGATCTTTCTCACATCTTCTCCATTTTCTAACATGTGCGTTGCGAATGTATGTCGAAGAGTGTGGACAGTAGCATATTTAGAAATTCCAGTTTTGTCAAAAGCTTGATGGAATATCTTTTGAATTGCTCTTGGTGTAAATTGTTTATTCTCTGTTGATTCGAATAACCAGAATTTTGGATGATATTGTTTGAAATATTTTCGCAAAAGAGTTAAAAGATCTTCAGATAAAATTGAAACCCGATCTTTCATCCCTTTTCCTCCTCGGATATTTATCAGCATCATCTCAGAATCAATATCAGAAATTTTTAAATTTATTAATTCACTTAAACGAAGACCACTTGAGTAAATTGTTTTAAATATGACAAGATTTTTAATATTATGCAGTTCTTTAAAGAAAGCTAATAATTCCCTTTTTGTTAACACAGTAGGTGTGGTTTGCTTTCTTTGAAGCGGAATTTCAAAATAATATTTCTTTGTTTCTCTCCTTAAAATTTTCTCAAAATAAAACTTTATTGCACTTATCGCCTGTTTCTGATAGGAGAAGGAAATTTTCTTCTTTCTCAATAGGAACAATATATATTCCTTAACATTATCATCGGTCAGTTCGAATGGATCTTTTTTGGGGAAAAAGTTGAAGAAGCGAATGATCTGATCTTTATAAACCACAATGGTATTTTCACTATATCTCTTAAGAATAAGCTGATCACTAAAATCTTTTAACGCTTTTTCGTGGGGAGATATTTTTTTTTCTGTTTCTATTTTTGGTTTGGAAGGAAATAACTTTAGAAATTGATCTAAGCATTCTTTAGTTTGCGGTATCACCCAGCTTTGTTGAGGACCACTGAAATAACATCCTTGGATTTTTACAGCATGGGATTTCTGAAATTGAAATGAAATAACATCAATTTTGTACCTGTCTTTTGAAATCGGTGTTAAACAATAATCCTCTGTTTTTATCTCATTCATTTTATATGTCCAGACTGTCCAATGGACTTTGAATTGCCTTTAAGTCTCTTTTGCTTACTTTCAGAAATTTCATTGTAGTTTTGGAATGTTTATGCCCGAGCATTTTTTGAATATATCGAATATCAACTCCTCTCTCCAACAAATGAACAGCAAATGAATTTTTTAGAATGGAAAGGGTCGCAGGTTTGGTTAATCCACTTTTTTGTACAGCTGCTTTAAATGCTTTCTGAAGAGTTCTCTTGGAATACTGCTTTCCTGGTCTGGATTCAAACAGCCATTCTTGGGGCTTGTATCTCCTGAAATAATCTCTCAGTAAATTAAGAACCTTATCTGATAGAACCACAAATCTATCCTTCTCTCCCTTGGCACTGCTAATGAAGATTTTCATGTTTCCGGAATCAATCTGGTCGGGCTTCAAATATTGAATTTCACCGGGAGTTAGTCCAGCTGAATATATTAAGAATATCATGCATTTGTTGCGAAGATCTGTAACGCTTTTTAGGATTAATGAAACTTCCTGTTCATTCAGAATTCTAGGGATCGTTTTGGACTTGTGAGGACGGGGAATATAATAATCATTAATTTCCTGATGCAGCATTTGAGTATAATAAAACTTTATGGAATTAATTGCATTGTTTTGAGATGAAACAGAGTATTTCTTCTTCTCAACTAAATACAACAGATATTGTCTGATTTGTTCGTGTGTGATATTTTCTAATTTAGTGTTTTTATAATATTTTAAAAACCTTTGGAAATGAAGTCGATACGTTTGAATAGTTGATTCACTATAATTTTTTAATTTCAAGGTTTCGATGTACTCAGATGGTAAATGATTTTTAAAGGTTTTCTTTGGTTCTGTATTTGTTTTTGTACTTTCAATAAATTCGAGTTTCCCAGTGAATTTTTTATTTATTATTTCTAAGTAATTTTCTTGCAACGGTATATGCCAGAATTTGTTGGAAGCAGACCATTTTCGCCCTTCAATTTGTTTAACCAATATCATGACATCTTCATTATAATCGAATAGTAAAGCAATTCGTCTCTCGTTTTTTATAATGCAAGCTCTGGTCCTGATTATCATTTATAATCCCTGAAAATATTTCAAAGACGAACTTGCTTTCTGGAATTATTTTTGTCAAAGAAAATATTTTCTGCAGGCAATTTGTGGGTTGACACCCACCCTACATTTGCATCAATAAAAATCAGACTCTTCGTCGAATGCTGTTAAGAGAGTTCACGCCAGAGGCGTGTAAACCTCAGAGAGACAGCTTTTTGTTTGTTCTCACAACGCTATTTGGCATCTTATGCTCTCCTTTTACTAAACTTGTGCGCTTGTGGCGTAAGGAGATTTATAAGCCTATGGATTAAAGTAGAGGATTCTTAGAACTGTTCCTGAACTCCATTTTCGCTTCGCTCTGATGAAGTCCAGTCTATCCTGTGATCCTGTCAAAGTGCTTTGTTTATTTCGATTGTGTAGTTTATTATAAGTTACAACAAAAAAAGCTTGCCTGAAAAAGCTCAGATTTCAGTTTATGACAAATATAATTATGGAGGAAAATAGTATGAGAGTTCACAATTTTAATGCTGGACCGGCTGTTTTGCCGGAGGAAGTGTTAAAGGAAGTTCAATTAAATCTTCTCGATTATAAGGGTAATGGACTTTCCGTGATGGAGATGAGTCATCGTTCAGTGGAATACGGAGAAATTATCGAAGGTGCAAAAGCTGCCATAAAGCGTATTATGGGTTTGGGAGATGATTATGAAGCCCTCTTCCTGCATGGTGGTGCCAGCACTCAATTCCTGATGATACCGCTTAACTTCTGCCCGGACGATAAAGTGGCAAATTACATCAATACAGGTGCCTGGGCAACCAAAGCCCTTAAGGAAGCCAAAAAGATCGGGAAGCAAATGCATGTTGTAGCTTCTTCCGAAGATAAGGATTTCACTTATATTCCCAAAATTTGGCATCTATCAGAAAATTCTGCTTACCTGCATATAACCACCAATAACACAATCCGTGGAACTGAATGGAAGATCGATCCCGATGTTCCCGCAGACGTCCCGCTTATAGCCGATATGTCTTCTAATTTCCTCAGTCGTCCGCTTAACTTTAAAAAGTATTCTCTGATCTATGGCGGTGCTCAGAAAAATATTGGACCGGCAGGAGTGGCATTTGCTGTTATTCGAAAAAGTTTAATGGAAAAACAAAATAGCGGACTTCCCACCATGCTGGATTACAATACACATATCGACAAAGGTTCCATGTTCAATACACCACCGGCTTTCAGCATCTATGTGGTAGGTGAAGTACTTAAATGGATAGAGAAGAACGGTGGATTGGAAGCACGCGCTAAATACAACGAAGAGAAAGCAAATTATATCTATAACATCTTTGATTCTTCCGAATTTTATCGTGGAACTGTAGAAGTGGAAGACCGTTCCTACATGAATGTTCCCTTCAGGCTTCCCAGTGAAGACCTGGAAAAGAAATTCATAGCTGAAGCAAAAGCCAAAGGTATGATCGGATTGAAAGGTCATAGAAGTGTTGGTGGCTGCAGAGCTTCCATTTATAATTCACTTCCCATGAAAGCAGTTCAAGACCTGGCTCAGTTCATGCTCGATTTTGAAAAGGCAAATAAATAGATCCTAAATTCACATACTTTGCGGGATATTCCGATTGCTTCGGGATACCCGCTTTGTTTTATTGAATATAGATAGGAAAGGGATATTGGAAGATTCAAAGCTACAAGCCGGAATAGATGATACCGAAAATTTCAGGCTTATACATCTTGCTTTTTTTACTGCTCTGGCAATTTCCATTTATGTTCTGGAAAATTTGCTTCCCAGACCTTTCCCTTTTATGAAGATCGGTCTTTCCAATATAGTTGTTTTAATACTTCTTATCAAATGGAATTTCCGTTCGGCGCTTGTAGTTGCTGTAACCAAAACGTTTATTGGCGGTTTTTTTTCGGGAACCGTGCTCAGTCCCACAACTTTATTCTCTTTTGGTGGCAGCCTTGCAGCTTTAATTATTATGCTGGTTTTCATTCACTCGAAGATAGCTTTCAGTGTAATTGGCATCAGCATTGCAGGGGCTGTAGCCCACAATATAACGCAGTTGGTAATTGTCAGATCGATACTTATCAAAGAAAGTTCAATATTTTATTTGACTCCACTAATGATATTAATGGGAATAGTAACAGGCGTGATTACAGGATATTTAGCAAAAATGTTTATGGATAGGTTTAAGAAAATATGAAGAAACACGTTATTAATAATATTATAGTTTTTTGTTTCATAATAGTTTTCTTTGCAGGAATCGGTTTCGGGATATTTCATTATTATAGAAGAGAGTTACCTCCTTTATCTGAGTTGCAAAGCTATGAAATGAAGGTAGGTTCGGAAGTATATGACCGCAAAGATAATCTCATCCATATTTTCTATGTGGAAAAAAGGCAGCTTACAAAGCTCAAAGATCTGCCCGAATATCTTACAAATGGAATAATTGCCGTTGAAGATAAAAATTTCTACCGTCATTGGGGAATGGATCTGAAAGGGTTTATACGTGCGCTCCTGATGGATATCAAGAAAATGGATTTCTCCCAGGGAGCCAGTACTATCACCCAGCAATTAGCCAGGAATATGTTCCTGTCGCTGGATAAAACAATTCCACGAAAGATCAAGGAAGCACTGCTTGCTATCAGGATTGAAAAGAATTTTTCCAAAGATGAGATCCTGGAAATGTACCTGAACAAATCTCCATTCGGACCAGGCTTGTACGGCATTGAAGTTGCTTCTAAAAAATATTTTAATAAAACTGCTAAAGAGCTAACCATCCCGGAAGCAGCACTACTGATAGGAATGCCGCAATTACCGAGTGCTTATTATCCGTTCAGGTATCCCGAGCGTGCACTGCAAAGAAGAAATATTGTTCTGGGAAGAATGTTCGAAGAGCATGTGATAACTGAAGAAGATTACCTTGCTGCAAAAGAGAGTGAAATCGAGCTTTACCAATCCAAAGGTAATTTCGAAGCGAAAGATTATTTCATCGAATATATCCGCCGTATCCTGGAACGTAAATATGGAACAACTCGTTTATTTACCGGGGGATTAAAGATCTACACAACACTCGATATGGAATTACAGGAATATGCAGACTCCGTTCTCAATATGAACCTGACCAAATTCGAGGAAAAGAACGATTATGAATTCAAATATGCCGATTTTCCAGGTGATACCATTAACATTGTAACTCCATATATACAGGGTGGTGTGTTTGCCATTGAACCGGAAACCGGTTTTGTGCGGGTAATGATCGGCGGCAGGAATTTTAATCACAGCAAGCTGAACCGCATTATGCAGTCAAAAAGACAACCAGGGTCCTCCTTCAAACCGATTATGTACACTGCAGCGCTGGTAAATGGTTATACACCTGCTACTATCATCCAGGATGAACCTGTTTCTTTTATTCAAAGCGATACTTTGTTCTGGAAGATCAGAAATTATTCATTAAGGAATTTTGGCTATACACGGCTGCGGGTAGGATTAAAAAAATCACGAAATATTTATGCAGCCAAAATGATCTATGATCTGGATCCGCGTAAGGTGATGAAATATGCAGAACACTTTGGTATTACTACTCCTGTATATCCTTATTATACTTTAAGTGTGGGATCGATGGAAGTACTTCCATACCAGCTTATTACCGCTTACACTACTTTCTCAAATAATGGCGAAAGGGTGAAAACGATCTATATTCGATGGGTAGAAGACAGCAAAGATAAAATACTGGAATCCAACCAAACCGATAAAATTCGTGTGGTGAACGATCAAGTGGCTTACCTGATGGCAAATCTGATGCAGTCTGTTGTTAATGAAGGTACGGGTGTGGGTATTCGCTGGCAATCTGGCTATCAAACATTAGAATCACTTACTTATAAATGGAATGCTGCGGGAAAAACCGGTACTACCGATGATTTTCGCGATGCCTGGTTCATCGGGTATAACAAGAAAATGACTATTGGCATCTGGGTGGGTTTTGATGATAATTCCACTCTTGGTAGAAATCAGTCCGGCGCTGTGGCAGCCCTGCCTTCCTGGCCGTTCATTATGAAAAAAGCCATTGAACTGGATTCGCCACTGAACAGCCAGGGAAAACCGATCGTGGATGGTTCCAGCTTGCAGTTTGAACGTCCGGAAGGTCTTGTTACAGTTACCATTTCTAAGGAAACGGGACTTCTTCCTAAAAATCCGTATGAAGAAACAATTGATGAATTATTCATTGCAGGAACAGAACCAACACTGCTTTCCGATAGCTTGAATTATAATTTCTTTCCCACCATGTACCGCGAGAACGAGATGGATTCATTGGTGATAGATATGGGTGGTGTTTCTTATGTATGGCCTGATTCGGTAATCCTGGAACCGACCTATCCCGATACTTTACGACCGTATTATATGGTGATGGCACCCAGACATGAACCAACTCCCATCGATCTTACAGGAGCAGCGATAATTAAGAATAAGAAGTATGTAACATGCCCGGATAGTTTATTATGGAAAGGACCTGTCTGGTTGAAGGATGCTGAAACTGAAGATGAGATAGACAGCTTGATAGATTCACTGTTAAGGATAAACGAGTGATCCTGCAGATAATTAGTATCATTGCCTTGTTTTCCCTGAGTTTGTATTTATATTACCTGCTATTATTCATAAAAGGATTAAAAACCGAACAAAACTACAATAATACCAGAAAGCCACAGGTTACGGTGGTTATAGCAGCAAGGAATGAAGAAAGAAATATAATACATCTTTTAACAGCCCTGGTTAACCAGATATATCCCGCTGAATTATTTGAAATTATCATTGCCAATGATGGTTCGAGCGATGGGACAGTAAAAGTAGTGGAACAATTTTCTAAGAAATGGGAAAATGTAAAACTGATAAATGTTCAAAATCGAGAAAATGCAATATCACCCAAGAAAAATGCACTTTCACAAGCAATAGAAAATAGTTCCGGTGAGATCATTGTTTCTACCGATGCTGATTGCATAGTAGGAAAACACTGGCTAAAAGCGATGGTTGCCTGTTTTGATGATAATGATATGGTGGTTGGACTCTCCCGAACAAAAGTAACAAACTGGGAAAAAGCCAGTCTGCTACATAAATTTGAGCATTTTGATTTCCTAGCTATGTTTGCAGCCGCAGCCGGGGCAATTTCTTCCGGTAAATATTTTTCCTGTTCAGGACAGAACATCGCTTACAAAAAAGAAGCATTTTATGCAGTGGGTGGTTTTGAAAAGATCAAGCATCTGGTTTCAGGTGACGATGTAAACTTGATGCAGCTTTTCAGGAAAGCAGGTATGAAGGTGAAATTTGCTTATTCTCCACATAGTTTTGTATATACAAAATCTGTTGAAAACTGGTGGCAGCTTCTCAGCCAACGCAGCCGGTGGACTTCCAACATGAAGTGGCAAACCATACTGAATCCGGAATTTTATATTTACTTGGTTTCTACTTTTTTGGTTGTAGTTTCACCGTTTATAGTGGTATTCAAATACTGGTTGTTAGCCGTGGGGATAGTATTCCTGCGCATTATCTTTGAGTTCGGGTTTCTAAAAGAAAGTTATAAAAAATTCGATGAAGAAAAAAACAGGTTGAAATTTTATCCGCTTTGGTTTATATTGCAGCCTGTATATTTTATCCTGGTAGCAATGCTGGGAGCATTGAATATTTTTTCGTGGAAAAAATAAAAAATACTTGGAGGGTATTATGAAAAGGATATGTACTTTTTTGATGCTTCTTATTTTTTCAGCAACAGGATTGTTATTTGCTCAGGATGATTTCGAAGACTGGAAAGAAACACAGAAACATGTTTTACGACAGTTTAAAAGTGAACAGGACAAAGCATTTGTGGAATTCCTGGAAAAAAATTGGGAAAGCTTCGAGGCGTTCAAGGGTGAAGTTCAGGATGAAACACCCAAACCTGTGGAAGCTCCTGTGGCAGAGGTAAAAGATATTGAACTTCCTGAATCTAAAAAAGTAGAAGAGATTGAAGTAGAAAAAGTTAATATTCAAGTGGAAGAACAGGAAGAAAAAGAGAGTATGGTTTATGTAGACTTGGGGGAAGGACCACGAGTGGATGTAAATTTCCTGGGATTACCCATCGAACTCAATTATCAGGATTCTTTAAGGGTACAACTGGATGAACCAATCAATCAGAAGAATATTGCAGATTTCTGGTATGTTGCCAGTAATACTGAATATGAAACTTTCCTGCAACAGCTTCAGGAATTCAGGAGTAAGCTGAACTTGAACGACTGGGGTTATTGTTTGCTTTTAAACGAGATAGGCAAAGAGATCACGAACGATTCCCACGATCTTACCAATCTTTTTCTCTGGTTCATGCTCACCAAATCCGGTTATGAATCGAAGGTAGGTTTCAGCGGAGATAATATATTCCTGCTGCTTCCCTGTAAAAACAAAATGTACGGTGTGTCGTACTTAATGGTTGATGAAAAAAAATTCTACACTGTCTCATTCGATAAGAAGCAAACCCTGAATATTTCTATCAGTACGTATGACGGAAAATATCCCGATGCGGATGATCTGATCGACCTGAGTATTACAGAAAGTCCAAAAGTAAAAACAGCTTTGGTAGAGAAAGAACTCAGCTTTACATACGATGGTGTGGAATACAAGATCCCGGTGAAATATAATCAAAATGCTGCGGAATTTTTTAAGAATTACCCGCAGACGAACCTGGAAGTATATTTCAAAGCACCTCTTTCCCCTGAAGCCACTTATTCGCTTTCCGTAGGCTTGAAACCGGTTCTGGATGGGAAAACAGAAACGGAAGCTGCTAACGTGCTATTACGGTTTGTACAGACTGCTTTTGAATATAAAACCGATGGTGACCAATTTGGCGAGGAAAAAAGCTTCTTTGGTGATGAAACCCTGTTCTATCCTTATTCCGACTGCGAAGATCGCTCAATTATCTTTTCCTACCTGATCAGGCAATTGCTTAGCCTTGATGTTGTGGGTCTTGATTATCCGGGGCATATTTCCACAGCAGTAAAATTTGAAGACAGAATACCAGGAGATTATATTATCTTCCATGAAAATGAATACATGATATGTGATCCCACTTACATTAATGCCAACCTGGGAATGACAATGCCAAAATTCAGGGATGTTAAACCCAAAATAATCGATTTAACAAAATAAGTGGGTGAGTAGATGAAATATATTCTTTTCGATGATAGTTCCTGGAGTAATTTCTTTCCAATAACTCTTACCCGTTCTACGGGAGATCTGCGGGTAGGTATTCTCAAGCTCAGGCAAAGAATATCAGCCTATTTTGGCTTAAAAGAAACGAATATTATTGTTTCATCTTTCCTGGAAAAGATTTACCGTGAAAGACATAAAAACTGGCAGGTGAATAAACTAACGGCAGAAGATACTATCTTCATCAACAGCAGGTTGAAGGTGGACGAAAACATTACGAAGAAAATTAAGAAGCTTACGCTGAATAGTTGTCTAATTCAAGAAGATACAATTTTAGCAGCAAGGCTGATTCCAAAAGCCGGAAAAATGTCATCCGAAGATATTCCAGACCTTTTTAAGAAACTGAAAAAAATTGAAATAGAAAAAGAATATACCTGGGAATATCTCTGGGAATTCATATCAGAAAATGCGGAATATATAAAGCGTGATTTCAAAGATTTCTTTTATGAAAAAGATAATTTCTTTAAAACTGAACCCGGTGTAACAGTTATAAATCCTTATAATACCTGGATCGGTGTAAAGACTGATATAATGCCGGGAGTTATCATCGATGCAACTAACGGACCTGTGGTGTTGGATGAAAATGTGAAGATCATGGCTAATTCTGTGATAATTGGCCCTGTATTTATTGGAAAGAATTCGACCATCAAAGTAGGTGCAAAAATATATGAAGGAACCACGGTAGGACCTGTATGCAAGATCGGCGGTGAAGTGGAAGGAACTATTTTCCAGGCTTATACAAATAAACAGCACGACGGATTCATGGGACACAGCTACCTGGGAGAATGGATTAACATCGGTGCTGGTACAAATAATAGTGACCTGAAAAATAATTACAAAAACGTGACAGTCTATTCCTATGCTAAGAGTAAAAAAATTGATTGCGGTAGCCAGTTTGTTGGGACATTTATAGGTGATCATACAAAAACCGGAATTAATTCCACTATTAACACCGGCACGGTTATCGGAGTGGGGTGCAATCTTTTTGGTAGAGAATTAGTAACGGATTTTATTCCATCTTTTCGCTGGGGAGATACTTCTAACTTGAGTGAATACATTGAAGATAAATTCCTGGAAACAGCAGAAATTGTGAAAAAACGCCGTAAATTGAAATTAACAGTTAACGAGAAAGAGCTTTACAGAAATATCCGAAAAATAGTTTTCGAGTAGATTTTTAAGGAGTGTAAATTCCTTTTATTATAGATAAATGAGGATCATATGCAGGAATTTGTAGAAGTTGTATTCCGTTCCGAGAGGGTCGGATTTTTTATAAATAATAAGGGACTTGAATTATCACCCGATCTGAACGTTGTAGTAAAAGTAGAACGTGGAGAAGATATCGGCAGGGTAAGTAATTGTGCTGTATTGGATGATGATCTGATCGAAAAAAATAATCAGGGTGAGATCACAAAAATCCTTCGAATTGCAACCGAAGAAGATCTGAAACAACTGGAAATAGTAAAGAAGAAAGAACAAAAAGCTAAAGCAAAATTCCTGGAGATATTAGAGAAACAACCCTTTCAAATGAAACTGCTGGAAGCAATTTATCAGCTTGATGGCAACAAATTAACTTTCTTTTTCTCTGCAGATGGTCGCATCGATTTCAGAGAATTTGTACGCGAATTGGCTGCCGAGTTCAAAACCCGTATCGAACTTCATCAGTCATCAGGCAGGGAAGATGCCAGACGTTTAGGAGGATTTGGAATTTGCGGAAAGATGTATTGCTGTGTTTCATTTCTCAGAAGATTTAACCAGGTAACCATTCAGATGGCAAAAGATCAGAATCTGCTTAGTAATCTTTCCAAAATTTCCGGACCATGCGGCAGGTTGCTTTGCTGCCTGCATTATGAAGAAGATTTCTATCTGGAAAAATCAGAGGATTTTCCTGAACTGGGTGAAGTTATTTCCTATAAAGATCAGAAAATGTACGTTGATAAAAATGATTATTATAACAACCGTGTGAACTTGATCTCTGAAAATGAAGAGAGGATCATTCTTACTTTAGATGAATTCAAGAAGGCAAAAGAAACCAGGAAAAAATGAAAAAGCACATTCTTGAATTTCTTCCATGTGAATTAAAAAAATATCTACCCGATGAAAAGAAATATCGTGTAAGCCAGATCTTGAACTGGATATATAAAAACCACGAAATAGATTTTTATAAAATGAGCACTCTTCCACAAAGCCTGAGGGAAGAGCTTTTTACTAAACTCGAAAATTTCCTTCCTGAAATAATTAAGATCGATATTTCCAAGGATGGAACAAAGAAGTTCTTATTGTCTCTTTATGATAAAAATAAAATTGAAATGGTGCTCATTCCAAATGACAATAAAAATACTTTGTGCATTTCATCACAGGTTGGTTGTGCTCGCAATTGCAGTTTTTGTGCTACTGCAAGTATGGGTCTCATCAGGAATCTGGAGATTTACGAAATTCTTTCACAGGTTTTTCTGGCAATTAAAGAACTGGAAGAAAATAAACTTACGAACATCGTTTTTATGGGAATGGGTGAACCTTTGGATAACCTGGAAAATGTGATAAAAGCCGTAAGAATATTGCAGGATGAACAATGCTTTAATTTCAGTCCTAGAAGGATTACAATTTCCACTTGCGGGATAATTCCCAAACTGAAAGAATTGGCTGATAGTGGATTGAAAATAAAATTAGCTGTTTCATTGAATTCTACCATCCAGGAAAAAAGAGAGCAGTTGATGCCGGTCTGCAGGAAGTATCCTCTTACAGAATTGAAAAATGCATTACTAAGTTTTCGAAAGAAAACGGCCTTCCGCATTACTTTCGAATATGTGTTGATAAAAGATTTCAATATGGGAAAAGAAGATGTAAAGGCTCTGTTAAAATTTTTGGGAGATATTTCCTGTAAATTAAATGTGATAAAATGGAATGAAGTACCTTCTATGCCGTTCAAATCACCTTCGGAAGAGGAAGTAACTAAATTCATACTTAGAATGCAAAAGTTGAGTTCTGCAGTTACATATCGTAAAAGCAGAGGTCAGGATATTAATGGAGCTTGTGGGCAATTAGCTACGAAAGTAACATGAATCTCCAGTTTGTGAAAAAGATATCAAAGTAGGAGATTTGAATTACATTAGGAGTTGCAATGGAAAATTGTGATATTAATAAAATAGCGAAAATGATAGATCATACAGAACTGAAATCCAATTCCGGTCAAAAGAAAATATTGAACCTGTGCAACGAAGCAAAGATGTTTGGATTCGTTTCGGTTTGTATTAATCCTGCTTACGTGAAATTTGCTTATGAACAGCTTAAAGATAGCGGTGTACTGGTTTGTTCGGTGATCGGTTTCCCGTTGGGAATGAATACAAGCAAACTCAAAGCATTGGAAGCCGAACAGGCTGTATCAGATGGTGCAAAAGAGATAGATATGGTGATCAATGTGGGAGCGATGCGAGATAAAAAATATGACTTTGTGAAAGATGATATAAAACAGGTTGTAGAATCAAGCAGCCCTTCCCATGTAAAAGTAATAATGGAAACCTGCTACCTGACTGATGATGAGATTGTGAAAGCCTGTCAGCTCGCTGTAGAAGCCGGTGCTCATTTCGTTAAAACATCTACAGGATTCGGAGCGTTTGGCGCATTCCCTCATCATGTGAAACTAATGAGAGAAACCGTAGGACCGGATATTGGCGTTAAAGCTGCAGGTGGAATTTCCAATTTTAAAGATGCTATCAGATTGATAAATGCAGGAGCAAACAGGCTTGGAACAAGTGCCGGAGTAATGATCCTAGAAGGAGCTAAATTATTCAAGTTCGCCCCCGAAGCATGGCTTGAACCGGAAATTCCCTGTCACATTTGCCCTTCACGACATGCAACCATGGCAAAGCTTCCCAAAGCTGTTTATACTTATTACAAGAAAAAATGTTTAACCTGTGAGCATCGTGAAAAATACAACAGGTTCTATGATTAACGCACTACCCGAGTCGAGTTCAACAATAACCCGACTCGAGTGTGAAAATAAAGGAGTTCATTATGAATGGTTGGATGGGAAAGATTATAAAAATTGATCTTTCAACTGGTAAACAGGAAACGGTTGAGATCGATGATAATATAAGAAGAAAATATCTTGGCGGCAGGGGACTCGGTGTTAAACTCTATACAGAAATATGCTCTCCGCAAACCGAACCTCTTTGCCCGCAAAATGCTCTGATCTTCCTGACAGGTCCGTTAACCGCAGTAATGCCTACTTCCGGTAGATTTCATGTTATCTCACGCTCTCCTCTCACGAACACGATCTGCGATTCCAGTTCAGGAGGGATATTCGGAGCAGAACTCAAAAAGACAGGTCTCGACGGATTTATAGTTACAGGAAAAGCAGCAAAACCTGTTTACCTGAACATAACCGACAATGGTATCGAGATTAGAAACGCTGAACATTTCTGGGGTTTGAATACCCAACAAACTAAAGAAGCAATTATCAAAGAAACCAAAGCAGGTTCTTCCGTTGCCAGCATTGGACCTGCTGGCGAGAATAAGGTTCTCTTTGCAGCCATCATGAACGATAAGGATCGTACTGCCGGTAGAGGTGGAATGGGTGCTGTGATGGGATCCAAGAACCTGAAGGCTGTAGTTGTAAAAGGAACCGGAAAAGTATCCGTTAATGATCCGGATGCATTAAAAGCATTTCTTCCCAAATTAGATAGATTGATAGATAAGAATCCGATAACAGGTAAATCACTTCAATTGATGGGGACATCGGTATTGGTGAATGTAATGAATGCTCATGGTTTGTATCCAACCCGTAACTTCCAGGGTGGTGTTTTCAATGATGCAGAGGGAGTAAGCGGAGAGAAGCTTTCTGAAAATTTTGTTCATAAGAAAAGTGCCTGTTATAAATGTCCTATCGCTTGCGGTAGAACCACAAAAACTGCAAATAAAGAAGGTGAAGGACCGGAATATGAAACACTCTGGGCTTTTGGTGCACAGCTTGGTGTGAATGACCTAACTGCTATCACGGAAGCAAATTATGTTTGCAATGAACTTGGATTGGATACAATAACCTGTGGAAGCACTATCGGTTGTGCAATGGAACTTTATGAGAAAGGTGTATTTCCATTTGAGTTAAAATGGGGTGATGCCGATAAATTAGTGAAACTTGTAGAAGATATTGCTTACAAACGAGGAATCGGAACTGAACTATCTCTTGGTTCAAAAAGATTAGCTGAAAAATATGGCAGACCGGAACTGGCGATGCAGGTGAAAGGAATGGAAATTCCTGCTTATGACCCGCGTGGTGTACAAGGACAAGCTCTGTCATACGCTACAAATAACCGTGGTGGATGTCATATTAAGGCATATATGATCGGACCTGAAATTCTGGGTTCGCCAGTGTTTTTAGACCGTTTTGCAACAAAAGGAAAGGCAGAGATTGTTGCACTTCTCCAGGATATATCTGCAATGGTCGATAGTATAATTCTTTGCAGATTCCTGCAATTTGCGATGAGTCCTTCCACTTTTGCCGAGATGCTGAATATCGTTACAGGACTCGATTTTACGGATGATGAACTGCTAAAGATAGGGAAGAGGATCTATACTCTTGAAAGAAAGTTCAATATAGAAGCAGGATTTACCAGGAAGGATGACACTCTTCCGCCCAGATTTCTCAATGAATTTCTACCTGAAGGAGCTTCACGAAACAGGATAGTTAAGCTGGATGAAATGCTGGATAGATATTATAAGATAAGAGGTTGGGATAAGAATGGTGTTCCAACTGATGAAACATTGAAAGAACTGGAAATTTGAAATGGAGTTTCAATAAATAAATGTTACGAAAAAGACTTTTGTAACCAGCAAATGAATTAACAGGAAAGAAAAATGAAAGTAACTTTAGCTGGATATAATATTGATAAAAGTTTAATCGAAAAAATACCAGAGGATACAATCGCAACTCCAGAAACGATTTCTGCAGCTTATGCACGCATCAGTCGTGATCCGCGGGATGTACCGGAATTACGCAAAGAAGCAAGGGAACAGGTGAAGAAAGCAAGACGTTCCAATCAGGCTATAGTATTTGGAATGAGTCACCATTCAGTGGCAGAGCATGCTTATTTCAACTTTGATATTCTGCAAATTTCACGTCTGGCTCTGGAAGAACTGGAAGCAAGACGCATCGGAGCAGCTTACACCGAAAAATCTCAACGCTATATTACTTTGCAGGGTGATTTTGTTGTTCCTGCTGAATTCAGTGCAGAAGATAAGAATGCTTTCAAAGACCTGGTAACTTTCCAAAATGATTTCTATTTACGGAATTTAAAAAAACTAACTGATCATCAATTTGCTTCCAATACTGAATTGGCAGAACAAGCTCGTGTAGTCACCGAAAAAGGTACTTCCAGTAAAATGAATCGAGCTAAGAATACGTTGGAAGGCTGGGCTAAAGAAGATGCCAGATATGCACTGAGCCTGGCAACTCAAGCGCAGCTTGGTATGTCATTCAATGCACGTACTCTGGAACATGCCATTCGCATCATGCACCATTCCGAGCTGGCAGAGTGCAGAGAACTTTCACAGAAACTTTTTGAAGTAACTAAAGAGGTTGCTCCTTCACTCATCATTCTCTCCGATCCGCAAGAATTCAAGAAAACTTTTAAAACCGAATTGCAGGATGATCACTTCAAATATACCAGGTCAAATCTAAAGAAGTTTGTTAAAAAAATGGTCGAGAAATATGGGGGGGGATCATCAGCAGATGTACCGGAAATTGTTTCGGAGAGCAACGAAAAATTGATTCTGGAACATGATGTTGATAAAAACATAGCTGCTGCTATAATTCATAGGGATTCTCAGCTTTCGATCGAAGAATCTTATCAAGTTACTGCAGATATCCTTTCCAGTGAAGAATCAGGAAAAGCATTTTTTGAAGAAGTTCTCAAATTCATTTCCGCCTTCGATTCGCTGCCGCGTGAGTTTGAATTTACCGGTGATCTGAAATTTGAGTTGGTAGTAAGTGCCAGCAATTTTGCTCAATTGAAACGTCATCGTTTAATGACTCTCTTGGCACAGGATTACGATCCTGCTCTGGGAATTACAATTCCACCCTCAATCAAAGCAATTGGTGGCGAAGATAAATTGGCGGAAGTTTGCCGTAGAAGTGAAGAACTCTATTCTGATTTCCTGCCAAAATACGGCAAAGCTGCAGAATATTGCCTTACAAATGCCCATCGCCGCAGAGTTTTAGTATTGATTAATCCTCGTGAACTCTACCATGTATCAAGATTAAGAGAAGATGCACATGCGCAGTGGGACATTAAAGAAACTGCCGGCAGAATGATGAAATTGGCAAAAAAAGTTGCTCCGCTTTCGTTTATGCTTTCTGGTGGGAAAGATCAGTTTGAGAAGATGAAGAAATAGAAACTGAGACGCAAAGATGTAAAGAAATGATTGCAGATAACATGTTATAGGTTTTTTCGATACTTTGCCTGCTCTGTTAAGCTGATAATATTATCTGAGCTTATAGCTGATTTTGAATATATGTCAACATCAAACAAGGATGCATCGATATTAATCTTTCTATGATAAGTAGATAGCCAAACTTTACCAAATGGATTTGTACTAAATGTTTTCATTTCTTTTGCGTCAAGTTTGCACTGTACAACTAAAGGTGAGCCAATGCTGTGCAAAATATTAGCTATCTCTGAATAGTTTGTAAGAGGCATATAGATAGCTTCTCCACCAAAAAAAGATAAAAGACGATCTGCGCCTCTATTATTTAATGCATTGGTAGTAAGATTAAACCATATTTTCAAATCACGCGCATTGTTTTGAGATTTATTGAAATACTCCTGCCATGTTTTTTTAATTATATTTAGCTGGTCTTTTGTGAAATGATCACCATATTTCTTTAAAAACCAACTCCTACGGTCTACTCCATACATAGGAGTTAGTCCACATACTTTAATGTCTTCTTTATTTGCCCTGGTGTAATGATATCCAATAACTCCATGAATTAAACAATGCTCATTGAGTTCATTCACTATATTTGATGCCCAGGGAAAAGTAAGAATATCATCAAGATAATCCATTTTTTGAAATACTTCTTTATATGAATTCAGATAGACAATAATGCTATCTGGCATGTCAACGATACTATCAACAGTGATTGCCATTTATTCAATTACCTATAACGTTTTCAGTCAGCTGACGTGTTAGCGGTCGGCTGCATTGGTTTGTTAGCTTTGTAGTGTAATATTTTCGTCTGTACCCCCAAGTATTCGTATGCAGCAGCAGCTTTCATCACCAAGTCTTCGTCTCTACACAAAAACAGGTGACAGAAAGATGCCATACTGGCATGAGTCATGTCGCTAAAAGATGCTCTAAACCTCCTTTCTTTTTTCATTTTTGAGTCACGATAATATCCAAGGAAGTTAAGCTGATGATAAATCGCATTAACTTTCTCTTGCAGTGTTTGTTTCCTATCTGAATTCTTTTCAAACTTATGAGGTTTCAATCCGAAAAAGGTTTCTATATCAACAGCTGGAGAATCTATTTTTTTTGAAACAAGCTCCCATATTTTCTCTACCACGTTAGGATGCGATATATTATTTAACAAAACAGGGCCAATTCCAGTTGCTTTTTCGAACGCAAATACTGGAGATTCAGATTTGCTATCCAACTCTCGCACCATGCCTTTTGACTGACTTTTAATCAATTCGGGAATATCTTTAAAAACAGCTTTAATGTTTTCAATATCAATTGATTGGTCTAAAACAAGTTCGTTTATTCCCTCTAAGGAATCAAATAGGTATTTTTGTAAATCATCTACTCCTTTTTCTAAAATTTTTTTGAAGGAATAGTTTTCCTGTCCTCCATAGAACTTCATGAGCATTTCTGATAAGCCAAAGTCGCCGATAGGGTTTTCTTTCTGGTTACTTAAAAAACTATCATAAACTACTTTTGGTGAAACTGAATAAATATTGGTCTGTCCAGTCTGTTTAAAGTTTTTATCAAGGATTGGCTCGATGTATTTAGCTTCAATTTCATCTAACAGATTCAGAAAACTGCTTTCGTAACCTACGGAGCGTTGTATTTCTTTCAGCGTTTCATCAGAATAGATTGGTGTTATGTTGTACTCTCTTAACAACTTTCTGACATTATGAGGATCACCTTTTGTCATAAGATCCAAAACATTGTGATCTAAATATGCCAGTATCTTATCTTTCTTCATGGCTTCCACGGAAAGCTAACATTTATTATACTACTTAAAATTTCATATCCTGCTTAATTAGGCAGTTTATTAACATTTCGAAATTAGACATTTCTTGTCCAAAATTGTACTTATAAAGCATTTTCAATGAATCCATTCTTCGAATTCTCTCATTTCATTTTCTGCCGAAAAACGCACTTCAAAGGCAGACTTTGCGAATAATAAAAAATCTTATCTTCACAAAAGTTGCATGAAAAAATATTTGCCTGTCCCAATTTGTCAAATATTTTGTAAATTCAAGCTTTCGTTTTCACATCGATATTCATTTCCCAATATACACTTTAAACAAGGAAAAATCAGCCAATTTCAGGATTAGCATATCAGCGTCGATGAGTTGAGCGTGAAATTCTTTTCCTATCTGTTTTTCGACCTTAAGTATAAGTTCGTAAATCGAAACTGAATCAGTTTCTATTTCTACTTCTACTTCATTAATTCCTAGATGCATTCTGATCAGGCTGTAGAATTTTATTTTTACCATGAGTTGATAAGCAATTATTCGAGAATTGTGTCAAACAAAAGAGGCAGCTCTTACGAACTACCTTATGAATCATTTTATTTCATTAACAACATTTTTTTAGTTTTTTCATAGTTTCGTGATTTCAATTTATAAAAATATATTCCCGATGAAACCGGTTTGTTGTTATCATCTTTTCCATCCCAAACAACCGAGTGTTTTCCTGCTGAAAGTCGACCTGCTGATTTGCTGAGAAGCTGTTTAACCTTCTGTCCTTTTAGATTATAGATTACAAGCTCTGTGTTCTCAGCGTCCTCTGCGGCGAAAAAAGTAATCGTCGTTGTTGGATTAAATGGGTTGGGATAGTTTTGCTCCAAGCTACAAGTATTTGGTGAGATAACTTCTTCGTCGTTATAAACATAAGATTCCTGGTAAGTGGATATAAAAATAGCGGTTTCATCCTGGATTGGATGTACCGTAACAGGATATATATTGGCAAAAGAGAGCAGCAGACCATCTGTCTGTTCAGCATTCTCGATGCCTATAGTAGCATAGTTGTGCTCCTGGTCTACATTGTTAATGTCTTTGTATTGGAACAAGATTTCTCCATCTCCGGTCTCGGTAGGATAATACAACGGATCATACAAAATCATTTCGAATATCTCGAATAAACTGGAACTGAAATAATTTTTGAAATCTGACCATTCGATAACGAAATAATGCTCTCCCTCGTTATAATATGTATACACCTCTCCGTTGTAAGGATAAATATCGTTGGTAAGGTTATCCCAGAAAGGAGCTATCATTGCTTTAGGTCCGGCTCCGGAAGGGATGTTTCTGTTAAGATGAAATATTATTTCGCTTGCTCCCATTCCGATCCAGCCATTTGAACAAATAGCTGCCTGATCGTAAGCTTCTCCAAAATATTGGAATGTAAAGGGTAAGTCGATATTTTTTACATATCCATCGCTTGTTGTATGACCGGCAGTGAGTATAGTTCCCGTACCACCGTATGCAGGATCAAGTTCTATCCAATTGTACTCCGGTGCAGTGAAATTTCCGCTATCGGTAGATTCGATAGCATAATAGCCATAATTGCTGAAGGTTGGACTTTCTTCCGTAATTATTCCGATCGGAATTGTGAAATCGAGCTGTTGAAGAATTGTTTCAGAATCTGATACCTCCAATCTGAAAGCTGCCAATTCGCCGGACATGGAATTGAAAATCTCAATCAGGAAAGGAGCGGCTGTCAATCCAGTAGTATTAACTGTGAGTGGACTTATTGAACTGGTTCCACTTATAATTTCTGAATTTGTGTTCATACTTCGTAGATCCACTTCAAGTGATTCAGAATCAAGGTTTCCACAATTAAGCAATTGTAAATAGACTTCGTTTACTTCGTTTTGAAGAAGGCAGCCTTCGGCATTATTTACCATGAATTCCGATATACAGAATTCAGGTGAGGAAATTTCAAAAGGAATAATAAAATCCTGTTCACCATAACTGGAATTAACATGTAAAAATACTCTGGTAGATAAACCGTTTCTCCAGTTATTGTCTATTTCAAATTGGAAATAACCATTGTGTATTTCACCTGCTTCAAGTTGAACGATATTAACCGGACCGGAAATAATAGTGATGAAATCTTCATCAGATTCAAGAGAGATCTGAACATCTGTAGCTGTGATGTTTCCAATATTCTGGATCGTGATCTCCAGATCGATCGTTTCACCGGCTATGGTTTCGTCTAATGCAAACGAATTCAGGCTGATCGTGTTCTCTTCGATTACATCCAGGTTTACTTCCTGCGGAATACAACCATATTTGGATGAAGTAACCGTATAAGTTCCAACAGGTAAATCTATTGGAATATCTATCATTCCGTTCTCATCGCTGATTCCCACTGCTATCAAGCTGTCTGCATTTGTAATGGCAATCGTAAAGTCTTCCGGATCTTCTATTGTATTATCTATTTGAACATGCAGGTAATTGTAACCTGTATTGATCTCAGTTTCAAAATCCATTTCCACTTCTCTGGGAATATCTGTCCATACTCGCAGACCCGGGTCACCGATCAGGTTATATACATAAAAATAGAATTGATCTGAATTCAGGGCGCTTCCCCAGGCATGATTGTTCGGGTAGTTAATATATAGTTCCATCTTGCCGCGCAGCAGCATTTCCCCACATCGATAGAGATCTTCCTGAGTTATTCCATTGTAAATTCCCAGGTCATTAGCATTATTGAACCAGGTTTTAGTATCGTATTCGCTGGGCCCTATAAAACCGATAGCTCCTTTGGGAACGGTAGGTGATCCTGCATTCAGCCAGGCTTCACCAAAGCAGGATGGATTATAAGAGTATGAAAAATCTCCACCGCCACAGGTCATGCTGGTTACCATAGGCAGCATGAAACCATTATTTAGCAGTGTATATATATCATCAGTACTGAACATAGATCCGTAACATCCAGCCCAATATTCAGGTCCTCCGGCTCCTCGATAATTAAGGAAAGTATGACCTGAGTTTATCTTATTTGCCAAGCTATATGTACCTGATTGATATGGAGAAATAAATGTATCAACTTCTGTGAATTCAAAATCCAGTAGTTTTTCCCGTGCTGCCATCACGGTTTCTCTTGGAGAATAATATAACCAGTAAGATTCAGTTACATAACTTATCATTAGCGCACGTTTCGTCCAGTTAGATCCCATCACAGGATTTCTTTCATAGTTGATTATCTTACTAATGATAGTATTAAGTTGCATCTGATCCTGGTACGACAACCGTCCGATTAAAATATCGGGAAAGTAGTCTTCACCATCCAGTAAAGTGTAATTATGATCACTTACATCCCAGTAAGTGTAATAGCCCGGAACATAAAAAGCTGGAATCTGGTATGCTCCGCTTACATCACCTGCCAGGATAACATATTCAGGAGGAGTCTCCCAGTTATCATAAGCATTCTGAATGTATGCTTTAATAGCATCGGCAGAGGAACCTGTTTCGGAAATTGTAGCCAACCTGGTTTTGAAACCCAGTTTTTCTTTCCAGCGTAGAAGCGGTTCCAACAATGCTTCAGTACCATTTGGAGCAATGAAAAGATATTGTCCGCCATTGGTGTTTCTTATTGCTTCTGCTCCGTAAACATTCTTTTCTACAATGTTGGCAAGTGAGCTTGAAGGTACAGTTTTAGTTAAGGGGTTTTTGGTTTTTTGGTAATCTATTTCAAAATTGAAATCGATATTTTTAAGTATCCTGATCTGATCTGAAGCAGGATTGTATTGTACTGCGGCAATGGTAATCTGAACAAACCTGTTTCCCCGCATAATGACAGGATCACCCACAGAAACTATCTCAGAAGGAATCCAGGAATTCTTTTCGTAAAATTCGGAAATTGTATTTTCTTCCTGGTCACCGAATGGGATTATTTTCTTATCGATGTCGATCACTTCATATTCATATTTCAAATCTATTATTGAAAAGTTCCCGGTGGGGGGAAGGCTCACCAGTTTTGAATAAACCGGCAATTCAGCTTCACCCATACAACCGGTATTCCTGCATTCTTCGATCTGTAATTGATAATACTCGGAATTTCCAATAGTCTTTGTATTCAATTTCTCGAATTCGAAATCTCCCTGAAAATTTAGTAAAAATTTGTCTCCGCTAATTTCGATTGAATGTATTAAAATCGGGAACATGCATATCAGAATCAGCAAAATGTAATTCAAAACTCTCATACTTTTTCCTATCCTTTTTAAGATTAATTAAATTAATTATGCAATATTTGTACCAGCATTTATAAGGCAAGTAATTTATTAACAACTATAAAGAATATAATTGTAAACCTGATTTTATCTGTTTTAAAAAAGTAATAGAATTTTATTTAAGTAGCAGACATTTCCAGATTTCTTATTTTCAACCCCTCTTAATCTCCCCTTACAAAGGGGAGCTAGTTATTTCAATAATAAGCACTTCTTAATTGCTAAAGATTTATTTCCTACTTTCAAATTATAAAAATAAATACCCGAAGCCACAGCTTTATTATTTGCATTTTTTCCATCCCACACAACAGAATGCTCTCCTGCCGGAAGTACTTCGTTCACAAGTGTTTTCACTTTCTGTCCTTTGAGATTATAAATGTCAAGTGTCACAAACGAGGATCCGTCTGAGCCGGACACAGCGTTTTGTGTTACGGAAAAAGAAATCGTTGTAGTAGGGTTGAAGGGATTGGGGTAATTTTGATAAAGTTTACATAATGTTGGTTGGATTATGACGTCATCATTCACAGGTACTGTAATCCAACCGATAGCATTAGGACCACCATAAGCACCCATATCATTGATAATTGTTCCCATTGCCGGATACAAAGCATAGCCGGGATTATTCGGGTCTTCAGGATCATAAAAGATTGGGTCGGGATTTCCTGCATCTATGCAGGGAGAATCTTCCAGTAAAGAATATGGATGATCACCTGTTCCAACAAATAATGGGACTTCGTATATATTACCTTCCAGCCAATTTACTATGCCATTGTTAGTAACAATACTAGTTTCTCCACCATGAATATTGGAATATGATATTGTAATTTCGCAAGGGATTGCAGATTCATATAAATAAATTTCCTGCGGTGAGTCATACCATAGAATACAGTTCAATAAAGTAGGACTAGAATTTGAAGAGCAGTAAATACCGCCACCACCATAATAAACACCAGAATTAGCATTATTTCCACTGATAGTAACATTTTCCAAACTCGGACTGGAACTATAACAGTGAATTCCAGCACCATTCCCCCAAGC
>JAUXIJ010000165.1 GCA_030621085.1 Candidatus Cloacimonadota bacterium
TTTTTTTAAAACAACTTCATCTGTTCTGTTGTATTGGCTTTTTGTTTCTTTTTGGTTTTTCCTTTTGCGTGCAGGCCGGCTTTGACTTCCTGTTCGTGGATTTCGTGGTTTAGTTTTAATAGGCGCTTTAGGACTTCTTTTCTGGCATCTGGTGAAATTGTGTATCGTACTCGGTCGTTTTTCGGCAGATAATCAACTTCGTAAAAATTATGGGATAGGTCTATATCCTCCCAGCCGTAGGACTTTAGAACCGTTTCGTCCATTTGTTTGTGGAGTTCGCGCAGATGCAGAATGTCACGGACGGCCTCATTAAAAGTACAGGTGCCCCCGGTTTTTTCTATGTGCTTCCAGAGGTTGACGGTTTCCTTGCCGTATTGCTTTTGAAATTCTTTGGCCCTCAGGGTTGAGATTGTTGTTATATCATCATTTGAAAACTCTCTGAGATCGGGATTGTGGAACTGGTTATAGGTTTTTGTCAGACCAAGTTTCATTTTGAGCATGAGCTTTCGGCGAAATTCATGGTATTCTTTACCAAGGCACTCTAGTTCTGTTTTTATTTCATCCGAAAGATTTTGAGGGAACGGGAATGTGACAAAGCAGTTAGAAGGAGAATAGCGCAATATTGTTGCAAGACTTCCGCTATGCTTTCGCGCCCATTCGTTGTGGAGGATTGATTGGAGGATAGTGAAATCCCTGTACGATTTACGAACATAAACGAAAAGCGCATGAGTAAATACCTGATTTGCATTGCAAAATATTAATGATAAATGTTTTGTTGTACATGGAAAGATAAGACATTCTTTATTACCTTCAATCTTTGAATATAGCTCGGGACGACTTCTAGCGTATTGCCACCAGTTCTCCCTGCTCTTCTTTTCGGGCGTTGTAAATCGAAGTGGTTTTACTTTCTTTTCGACGATAGCAAATGCATCTTTATAATGCTTAGCTTTTTCCAATTGCATATCGCGAAAGTTTATAGCAAATTTATCGCTAATCTGTTCTGGGTCGGTGTTAATGTCTTTTGCATTCAGCACTGGTAAAATGATCTTCTTGTGTTGTTCAGAAGTAGATATTAATTTATCGTAATCATTATGATTCAGTATAAATCCATCACCTAACAACTTGCACCCTTGGTAGATAAGATCTTCGTTACAGTTCAAATCATATGGTTTTTCTGATGATCCAGTATCTAAATATGAACTAATATTCTCTACCTCATAATTGTCTAATACACGGGTTACATTTTTATTATTTGTCCTTGTTATAGCTATTAATGAAATAAAGACATTAGCACTACCAGGCCATTTCATGCTTTTTACAGCAAAGTTAATGAGGCCTTCATTTTTTAGAATAACATCTAAGCCTCCAGATCTCGTACTACCGTCAACAATTGAATTGGTTGTAATTAGAGAAACAAATGAATTTTCATTTTTGCTTAATTCGTAATCTCTACGCAAAAAATATGTAACAAGATCACAGCCACTTGCCGGTTTATAATACCAGCTACAAAAATTTTGGAAGCAGTTACCATAGGCTGATTTTATTGATGATTTTCCTAAATATGGCGGATTCCCCAAAATGCAATCAAACCCGCCTTTGCCCTCACCCCGGCCCTCTCCCGCAGGAGAGGGAGTGAATACTTCCGGAAATTCCAGGAACCAGTGAAAAAATCTTTTCTTTCCAGCAATTCCGCCAGCCTTTCCCGCTTTCAAACCGTGTACACCTTTAGTTCCACTTAGATAATCCATATACTCTTCATCGGTAACAACCTTCCTTGTATTTGTTTCATC